>NZ_JALBGZ010000455.1:0-5313 GCF_023006515.1 Bradyrhizobium sp. PRIMUS42 | reverse complement strand
CCTGCGGCGGCCGATGACATCGCCGCCGGGCGGCGGCAGCATCACTTCGCCGCATCGCGCGAGCAGGGGGCCTGCGAGCAGGATCGAAGCGCGGATGCGCACGCACAGCTCGGGGTCGAGATCGGCGGCGCGGATGCTCTTGGCGTGGATATGAAGCGTGTTGCGCCCCGTCCATTCTGCGGAGGCGCCGACCGAGCGGATCAGCTCGACCAGCGTCTCGGTGTCGCGGATCCGCGGCACGTTCTCCAGCGTCACCGGATGCTCGGTGAGCAGGGCGGCGGCGATGATCGGGAGCGCCGAATTCTTGTTGCCGGACGGCTCGATCGAGCCCGAGAGCCGGTGACCGCCCTCGACGATGTATTGGATGGGCGCCACGGGGATTTCTCGCTGTCCTGTTGGGTGGGCTGTTTCGAGCGGAAACTACAGAGAATTGACCGCGGTAGCAATTGCGCTGGCCGGGCCATCGATCTGGAGCTTGTGGCAGGCGGCAGCTCCTAGAACAACCCGATGATGTTCCCCACAACATAGAGGATCGCGATCAGGATCAGCGCACCGATCATGACGAAGGAGATTTCGATCGCGATGGCGCCGGTGCCGAGCGCGGCGGCGACGGCGGCGAGGAGCCGTTCTTCCCGGAAGATCAGCGAGAGGACCGAGAACAGGATGGCGAGCAGGCCGAGCGAGATCGCGGTGACTGACGCGGTTTCGCTCCAGGCTCGTCCTGCCGATTTTTCGACCTTCGGGGCCTGATACTCCACGCCCTTCACCTTCGCGATGACGCGGTCCTTGATGCGATGTCCGGTGTCGACGATCACCTTGTCCGCCGGCGGCGGCGGGTAGATCGCGGGTATGACCCAGTGCGGCAGGACGGCCGCGATCAGCGCCAGCACACCGACGATGCTGCCGATCACGCCGAGACGGCGGGATGGCACGGCGGAACTGGGCGTTGCAGAGGCGGTCATGGCGAGAAGGCTTCCCGGCCGGAATTGGCCAACGGGATCATGCCACTTCGTCGCGAGGAACGCTGGTGAGGTTCAGGGACGCAAGCATTAGCCGTCATGCCCGGCTTGTCCCGGGCATCCACGTTCTTTGTGCCGCAGTTGAGACGTGGATGGCCGGGTCAAGCCCGGCCATGACGTTGTGGAAGCAGCAAGCGCTAGATATCGATCGTCGCGCTCAGCGAATGTTCCTGGATGAAGTCGCGGCGCGGCTCGACCACGTCGCCCATCAGCTTGGTGAAGATGTCGTCGGCCTCGTCGACCTCCTTGACCTTCACCTGCAGCAGCGAGCGCGCGTCGGTGTCCAGCGTCGTCTCCCAGAGCTGCTCCGGGTTCATCTCGCCGAGACCTTTGTAGCGCTGTAGCGTGATGCCCTTGCGGCCGGCGTCGGTGACGGCGTCGAATAGATCGACCGGGCCGTAGACCATGTGCTCGACGTCCTTGCGCCGCAGCTTGCCAGGGCGGACATAAACGTCCTGGAGCTTCACCGTGTACTCGTCGAGCTTGCGCGCCTCGACCGAGCCGAGGAAGGCATCGTCAATGACGGCGGCTTCCTTGACGCCGCGCACGGTGCGCTCGAACTGGAAGCCATGGCCTTCGACATATTGCCCGACCCAGCCGCGCTCAACCTCGTCGGCCTGGTTGTCCAGCCGGCTCGCGATGTACTGTGCGGCCGCAGCGGCCTTTTCGGGATCGCCGTAGATCGCCTTGTTCAGCACGCCGGTGATGGCTGCTTGCTCGACAACCTTGCGATTATAGCGGCTGTGCAGATTGCGCAAAATGCTGCGGACGATGCGGGCGTCGTCGACCAGCGAGCGCAGGTCGCGGCCGGTACGATCGCCGCCGGTGCCGGGAATGTAGACACAATCGTCGAGCCCGGTATCGATCAGATAATCTTCGAGCGCCCGCTCGTCCTTCAGGTACTGCTCGGACTTGCCTCTGGAGACCTTATACAGCGGCGGCTGGGCGATATAGAGATAACCGCCGTCGATGATGTCGCGCATCTGCCGGTAGAAGAAGGTCAGCAGCAGCGTGCGGATGTGGGCGCCGTCGACGTCGGCGTCCGTCATCACGATGATCTTGTGATAGCGCAGCTTCTCGATCGAGAACTCGTCGCTGATGCCGGTGCCAAGTGCGGTGATCAAGGTGCCGATCTGCTCGCTGCCCAGCATCTTGTCGGGACGGACGCGTTCGACGTTGAGGATCTTGCCGCGGAGCGGCAAGACGGCCTGAAATTCGCGGTTGCGGCCCTGCTTGGCGCTGCCGCCTGCCGAGTCGCCCTCGACGATGAAGAGCTCGGACTTCGCCGGGTCCTTTTCCTGGCAGTCGGCGAGCTTGCCGGGCAGCGAGGAGACCGAGAGCGGGCTCTTGCGCGTCAGCTCGCGCGCCTTTCGCGCAGCCTCACGCGCAGCCGCGGCCTGGATCACCTTGCCGACGATCATCTTGGCTTCGCTGGGATGCTCCTCGAACCAGGCCTGGAGCGCCTCGTTGAGGACGTTCTCGACCACGGGACGCACTTCCGAGGACACCAGCTTGTCCTTGGTCTGCGACGAGAATTTCGGATCGGGCACCTTCACCGACAGCACGGCGGTGAGACCTTCGCGGCAGTCGTCGCCGGTCAGCGCGATCTTTTCCTTTTTCGCGTTGGCCTCGGCATAGCCGTTGACCTGGCGCGTGAGCGCGCCGCGGAAGCCGGCGAGATGGGTGCCACCGTCGCGCTGCGGGATGTTGTTGGTGAAGCACAGCACGTTCTCGTGGTAGCTGTCGTTCCACCACAAAGCCGCCTCGACGCCGATGCCGTTGGCTTCCGCGCGCACCATGATCGGCGCCGGCACGATCGCCTTCTTGTTGCGGTCGAGATATTTGACGAATTCCTCGACGCCGCCGGAATAGTGCATCTCCTCGCGCTTCTCGACCGCGTGACGCATGTCGGAGAGGGCGATGTTGACGCCGGAATTGAGGAAGGCGAGCTCGCGCAGCCGGTGCTCGAGCGTTGCGAAGTCGTATTCGATGTTCTTGAAGGTCTCGGGGGAAGCGTGGAACGTCACCTCGGTGCCGCGCTTGCCCGGCGCATCGCCGACGACCTTGAGCGGTGCAACGGCGTCGCCATGGGCGAACTCGATGGTATGCTCCTTGTTGTCGCGCCAGATGCGCAGCACGAGCTTGCTCGACAGCGCGTTGACGACGGAGACGCCGACGCCGTGCAGGCCGCCGGAGACCTTGTAGGAGTTCTGGTCGAACTTTCCGCCGGCATGGAGCTGGGTCATGATGACCTCGGCCGCCGAGATGCCTTCGCCCTTGTGGATGTCGACGGGAATGCCGCGTCCGTCGTCGCGCACGGTGACGGAATTGTCGGCATTGAGCACGACATCGACGCGCGTGGCGTGGCCCGCGAGGGCTTCGTCGATCGCGTTGTCGACGACCTCGTAGACCATGTGGTGCAGGCCGGAGCCGTCGTCGGTGTCGCCGATATACATGCCCGGGCGCTTGCGGACGGCATCGAGACCCTTGAGCACGCGGATCGATTCCGCGCCGTAATCACTCGCGTTGGAGGGCTCGTTTTCGGCAGCGGGCTGCCGAGCAGGTTCTGTCATGAGAGGCCTTCGAAATGTCGCCCGAATCAGCGGCGCAAAAGGCGCTGATTTGCGAGCCTATTTGTGCCACGAAAGACCGCTTGCGCCTAGCGCAAAGTATCCTCTGGCAACCCTTTGAGCAGATAGGGTTTTTCAACGAGTTTTCAAGGCTTTTGAAGGCCGATTCCGGCCGCTGCAAAAAGCCCGATTCGAGCGCCCGCTTTGGACCTCGAAAGGGGTGGATTTGGGGGACTGGAAGGGCGGTTCCCAGGCTCTCTGAAGTAGCCTGCTCGAACTTGATTAGATCGGCCGGCCACGAGTTCGCTGCAACCTCTCCCGCTTGCGGGGGAGGTCGGCGCGAAGCGCCGGGTGGGGGCTCTTTCCTCTGGGGGAGTGTCCCGTTGTGGAGACACCCTCTCCCCAACCTTCCCCCGCAAGCGGGGGAGGGAGCGCACCGGCCTCGCGGCCTCAGTACATCTGAAGCGGCAGCACGTCCCCGCTCGGGCCCACCAAAAGGCCCCAGGCCTCGCCAGCGGCAACAGTCAGGGCCTCGGTGCGGGCGGGTTGCCCGGGCATGCGCAGCGCGTACTGGTACTTGCCCGGCGGCAGATCGAGCATCGGGCCCTTCGGTGATCGCGGGCCGCCGGCGCCTGCCGCGATCTTCACGGTCTGCTTGTTGATCGTCAGCGAGGCCTCGTTCGGTCCCATATTTCCGAGCATGAGCCTTGCTTGTCCCGCCTTCGGCATGATGTCGGCCTTAGCAGCCGCATCGGAATTCTTTTGCGCCAGATTGACCGTGGTCTCGCCCTTGGCCCGGTCGAGCTTGAGCACGGCGGGTCCCTGCGGCGAGGTGAAGTCGATCTGCGCGCGGTCCGCGGACACGGTCGCGCCCTCGGTCTTTTCCTGCCAGCCGAGCTTGGTCAGCTCCGCCCGGTAGAAGGCGAGGACGTCCTGGAGCGGCGCCGGGATGCTGGCTGTCAGCTCGCGGCGGAGCGGCGCCTCGCCGCCGGGTACCTTCGTGGTGGCAAGCGATTTCGACGAACGCTGCGTCGGCACGGGCAATTGGGAGTCAGGATCTGGCTTGAGCGGCTCGGAGGATTTGGCCTGTACTTCCACCTCCGCAGCCGCCGCAGGCTTGGCCGCTTCCGTCACCAGGCCCGATCCGTCGGCGCGGACGTTCACTTTCGGACCCATCTGCATCACGGTCATCGAGATCGACTTGCCGCCCTTGGCGAACGCCATCACCGCCATGTTGGGCGGGTTGATGACGGAAGGCTGCTCCTTCCAGCCCGAGCTCTTCAGCGCCGTGCGATAGAAGCCGCTGAGTGCCTTCACGCTCGATGCCGCGGAGAACTCCAGCCGGCCGTCGCCGCCTTCGAACTTCACGCCTTCGGCGTTTTCGGGCAGCGGCACCGGCGTCTTGCTGTCGGCGAGCGCAGTGAGCGGCGCGTCCGACAGCGAGGCGGCCTGCGACTTGCGCCTGGCCTCATCGGCAGCGATGAGCTGCTGAGCCGCACCCAAGGCATCGCCGAGGAACCTCTCGTCGGCCTCCTTCTTCGCCTTGGCGCGGGCGGCAAGGGCTGATTCCCTCACCTGCACGGTCAGGCTGATCATGGTGAAATCATATTTGCGGCCGAGCCGCAGCACGCCGGTCTCCTCGGCGGAAGAGATCTTGAGCGCGACCTCGTCGCCAGGGGCGAGCGGCGCGTTGCCATCCTCCTGCCAGCCGCGCGCGGCGAGCT
>NZ_JALBGZ010000454.1:0-5314 GCF_023006515.1 Bradyrhizobium sp. PRIMUS42 | reverse complement strand
AGCCGCCGACCTCGGCAATGGCCTGCCGCTCGGCGGCCGAGGCCTCGAGCTTGCGATGCAGGCCCGTGTCGGGGATCTGCGCGGCGATGACGGGGGACCGCCAGGGATCGGGCCGGGATTCGGCATTCGGTCGGCTCATGGCGTGACATCCTCGGGGGTAGCTGGAGGAAACCTGAAGGAGGCGCGGAGCAACGCAGCCTCGCCGGCGCGGCCGAGATCGGCCTCGCTGGCCCGGGCATAGGCGGCAAGCCGCTGCGCCCGGTCCAGGCCGGTCCCGTTCAAGATATTCTTGCAGATCGCCTCTGCCAGTGCCTCGCCGCCGGCCTCCATCGCCTGGTCATAGGCCTGAACCCGGCCGTAAAACGCTTCGCCGAAAGCCCGCATCCGCTTCGGCACCGTCTGGTCGCCCACCCCCATCTCGCGCAAATTGTCGTCCATATCCTCGCAGAATCGGTCGAACAGCGCCTGGGACAGCTCGGTGGCGCCGTGGACGGTGCGCAGGCGGCGCAGCAGCAGCCACAGATGCAGCAGCAACAGGTCGAAACGCCCGTTAACCGTATCGGGCACGCCCAAGTCGCGGTAAAATATGGGTTCTCGCGCCTGCGTCACGATCATGCCATAGATGGCTTCAATGGTGCCCGACGGGGTTAGCCGGGGTTTCCTGAAGTGATTGAACGGCCAAAGCATTGTGGTTTCCGCAAGCGGGCGCGCGCGAGTTGCATTCAGAGCCTCAGCCCGGTACTTCAGCGCCTCGCGCGACGCAAGGGGACGGAATCAGTTCCGCTATGACGACAACGAACCAGACCAGCCTGCGCGCAGGCAAGCGGCGCGGCCTTCATGCACGCTGGCGCGGCTTACGCATGCTCGCGGCCGTCACCCTGATCGGTGCGGCGCTCGCGGGCTGCACCGGTGAGCAGTTTCAGAAGGGTTACATCCTGCCGCCCGGCGCGCTCGAGCAGATCCCGATCGGCGCGAGCCAGGATCAGGTGCTGATCGTGATGGGCACCCCCTCGACGGTCGCCACCCTCGACGGCGAAGTGTTCTATTACATTTCGCAGCGCTCGGAGCGCATGGTCGCCTTCATGAACCAGAAGGTGGTCGACCAGCGCGTCATCGCGATCTATTTCGACAAGAACCGGCGCGTCCGGCGGCTTGCGAATTACGGCCTGCAGGACGGCAAGATCTTCGACTTCATCAGCCGCACCACGCCGACGTCGGGGCAGGAGATGAGCTACCTCACGCCGCTGTTCAAGCTGCTCAGCTTCAACTGAGCAGAACCTTTCGAGCGAAGGTGGACATCGGTTCGCGTCAAGAAGCGCGTCAAACAAGAGGCTAGAGCCCGTTCCAATTCCACCGCAAGGTAAATGGCTCTAGCCTGCGGCGTCGTGCCGCCCTTCGCGCGGCCTTTGCCGTGGCGTGCGACTTGCCGTCACAAGTGAGGTTCCCTACGCTCCCGCCAAAGCAAGAAGCTGGGAGTGGATTCGTGTCCAAGAAACTTCAGAACACTTTGTTGTCCCGTCGTCGCGTGCTCACCGGTGCTGCCGGCCTTTCGGCCGCAGCGATCCTGCCGCGTTCGAGCCTTGCGGACTGGAAGCCCACCGAGAATGTTCGTCTCGTCGTGCCGGCCGCGGCCGGCGGCTCGACCGACGTGATGGGCCGGCTCCTGGCCGCTCATCTGCAAACCGCCTGGGGCCAGTCCGCCGTCGTGGAAAACCGCTCGGGCGGCGGCGGCACCATCGGCACCGCCGAGGTGGTCCGCGCCAAGCCCGACGGCCACACCATCCTGGTCGGCAATCCCGGTCCGAACGCGATCGCCTACAGCATCTTCAAGAATCTTACCTACAAGCCGGACCAGCTTCAGCCGGTTACCAACATGATCCGGATTCCGAACATCGTCTCCGCGCATCCGAAGACCGGCATCAAGTCGATCGCCGAGCTGATCGCCTATCTCAAGGCCAATCCGGACAAGCTCAGCTACGCCTCCTCCGGCGTCGGCCAGAGCCCTCACCTCACCGGCGCCTGGTTTCTCCAGCTCACCGGGCTGAAGATGACCCACATTCCGTTCCGCGGCGCAGGCCCGGCGCTTCAGGCCGCGCTCGCCGGCGACATCCAGATCCTGTTCGACAATCTCTATCCGAGCCTGCCGCAGGTGCAGAGCGGCACGCTCAACGGTCTTTGCGTCACCACCACCGAGCGCAGCGAGCTCGCGCCGAACCTGCCGACCATGCGCGAGAGCGCGCCGGAGCTGGCGAGTTTCGACGTCTCGTCGTGGTTCTCGGTTTTCCTGCCGAAGGGCGTCTCGCCTGAGGTGCTCAACGCGCTCAATCTTCAGGTCAAGGCGATGCTGGAGCGCGACGACATCAAGAAGCAGATCACCGCCATGGGCGCCCGCGCCGACTACGGCACGCCGCAGCAATTCGCCGCCTTCGTGGACGCCGAGACGAAGAAGTTCGCCGGCATCATCCAGAAGGAAGGCCTGCAGATGGACGTGCAGTGACGCATGGCCGCGATCTGTAGGGCGGATTAGCGAAAGCGTAATCCGCCTTCTTCTGTTCGAGTGTGGCGGATTACGCTTCGCTAATCCGCCCTACGCGCTATCCGCGGATGGACGTGCATTAGGTCTCATCTCCGTCATTGCGAGCGTAGCGAAGCAATCCAGCCTGCCACCGCGGAAAGACCCTGGATTGCTTCGTCGCAAGAGCTCCTCGCAATGACGCGGTGAGAGGGTGCAGTCCATCAAACAAAAACCCCGCGGCTCGCGCCGCGGGGTTTTGTCTTGGTTCGCCTCTGCCGCTCAGTGCGCCAGGATCGCCAGCAGCAGCAAGGCCACGATGTTGGTGATCTTGATCATCGGGTTCACCGCGGGGCCGGCCGTATCCTTGTAGGGATCGCCGACGGTGTCGCCGGTCACGGCCGCCTTGTGGGCATCAGAGCCCTTGCCGCCGAAATGACCGTCCTCGATGTACTTCTTGGCGTTGTCCCAGGCACCGCCGCCCGAGGTCATGGAGATCGCAACGAACAGGCCCGTCACGATCACGCCGAGCAGCATTGCGCCCACCGCGGAGAACGCCGCCGACTTGCCGGCCACGCCGCCACCCGCGATCGCGTAGATCAGGAAGTAGACCACGATCGGGGACAGCACCGGCAGCAGCGAGGGGATGATCATCTCCTTGATCGCCGCCTTGGTCAGCAGGTCCACCGCCTTGCCGTAATCAGGCTTGTCGGTGCCCTGCATGATGCCGGGCTTCTCGCGGAACTGGCGCCGCACCTCCTCGACGATCGCGCTTGCCGCACGTCCCACCGCGGTCATGCCCATCGCGCCGAACAGATACGGCAACAGGCCGCCGAACAGCAGGCCGACAACCACGTAGGGATTGTTTAGCGAGAAGTCCGGATTGACGCCGGCGAAGTAGGGATGATGCGCGCTGTCCGCAACGAAGAACTTGAGGTCCTGGTTGTAGGCCGCGAACAGCACGAGGGCACCGAGACCGGCGGAGCCGATCGCGTAGCCTTTCGTCACCGCCTTGGTGGTGTTGCCGACCGCGTCGAGCGCGTCGGTCGACTTGCGCACCTCCTTCGGCAGGCCCGCCATTTCGGCAATGCCGCCGGCATTGTCGGTGACGGGGCCGAACGCGTCGAGCGCGACGACCATGCCGGCCAGCGCCAGCATGGTGGCGGTCGCGATCGCGATGCCGAACAGGCCGGCGAGGCTGAAGGTGACCAGAATGCCGGCGATGATCACGATCGCGGGCAGCGCGGTCGCCTCCATCGAGACGGCAAGCCCCTGGATCACGTTGGTGCCGTGACCGGTCACCGAGGCCTGGGCGATCGACTTCACCGGACGATAGTCCGTGCCGGTGTAGTATTCGGTGATCCAGATGATAAGAGCGGTGACGACGAGGCCGACCACGCCGCATTCGAACAGCGCCATGCCGGTGTAATCGACGCCCTCGAGCTTGCCGAAGCCGATCAGGTAGTAGATCACCAACGCGATGCCGACCAGCGACAGGATGCCGGTTGCGATCAGGCCCTTGTAGAGCGCGCCCATGATCGACTGGCTCGGCCCCAGCTTGACGAAGAAGGTGCCGATGATCGAGGTGATGATGCAGATGCCGCCGATCGCGAGCGGCAGCGTCATCATGTTGGCGAGGATCGACGTCTTGGCGAAGAAGATCGCCGCGAGCACCATGGTGGCGACCGCGGTCACCGCATAGGTCTCGAACAGGTCGGCGGCCATGCCGGCGCAGTCCCCCACGTTGTCGCCGACGTTGTCGGCGATGGTCGCGGGGTTGCGCGGATCGTCCTCGGGGATGCCGGCCTCGACCTTGCCGACGAGGTCGCCGCCGACGTCCGCACCCTTGGTGAAGATGCCGCCGCCGAGACGGGCGAAGATCGAGATCAGCGAGGCGCCGAAGCCGAGCGCCACCATGGCGTCGACCACGGTGCGGCTATCGGGCGCCAGCTTCAGCGAATGGACCAGGAAGCCGAAATAGAGCGTCACGCCGAGCAGCGCGAGACCCGCCACCAGCATGCCGGTGATGGCGCCCGCCTTGAAGGCGAGCTCGAGGCCGCCGGCCAGCGACGTCGTCGCGGCCTGGGCGGTGCGCACATTGGCGCGGACCGAGACGTTCATGCCGATGAAGCCCGCGGCGCCGGACAGGATAGCGCCGATGGCAAAACCGATCGCGACATAAAGCCCGAGGAAATAGGCAAGCAGCACGAAGATGACGATGCCGACGATACCGATCGTGGTGTATTGGCGCCGCAGGTAGGCCTGTGCACCCTCAGCGACCGCTCCTGCGATCTCCTGCATGCGCGGCGACCCCGCATCCGCGCTTAACACCGAAGACGTCGCCCAAATCGCGTAGACGACGGAAAGCGCTCCGCAGAGCACAATCAACCATAATGCTGTCATGTGATGTTTGCCTCAGATCCTTGATGTACCCCCGGCGCCTTTTGTTGTCCGTCGTGCGGTGCGGCGCCTTGATTTCGAACAAAGCCGCCCCTTGCCCAAAAGGGACGGCCTTAGTCAGCCGCAAGCTTGCCAAAATCAAATTGAGGGTGCAACGCCGGATGAGGCCGAAAAAGCCGATCTCGGCAAGTATTTAGGGCAAGTCCCGAGAACTAACATGCCGGTTTGGAGCAATTCCTAGAAGTGGCTGTAGGACAGCCTCGTCAGGGCCAATTCCTGGCCCTGCCCGTCCAGGAAGCGCGGCCTCTCCTTCCCCGCGACGATGGTGCCGATCGCCGTGACGGCAAGGCCGGCCGCCCGCCCAGCGGCAATCAGTGCATCGGCCTGCGCCGGCGGGACGGT
>NZ_JALBGZ010000453.1:0-5329 GCF_023006515.1 Bradyrhizobium sp. PRIMUS42 | reverse complement strand
GCTGTTGATCGTGCCGGTGTTCGTCAAGAACTTCATCATCTTCCAGATGACGATGCTCCTGATCTACGGGCTCGCGGTGCTGGCGCTCAACATCCTGACCGGCGGCTCCGGCCAGTTCTCGCTCGGCCAGAGTGCGTTCTATGCCGTCGGCGCCTATACGTCGGCGGTGCTGATGGAGCACGCCAACATCAATTACGCGCTGACGATTCCGATTTCCGCGACGGTCTGCTTCGGGTTCGGTTACCTATTCGGCAAGCCGGCACTGCGGCTGTCGGGCGTCTATCTCGCGCTCGCCACCTTCGCGCTTGCGACCGCGATGCCGCAACTGCTGAAGTTGAACTTCCTCGAGCACTGGACCGGCGGCGTGCAGGGCCTCGTCGTCACCAAGCCTGACGCGCCGTTCGGCCTGCCGATGTCGCAGGACATGTGGCTGTACTACTTCACGCTCATCGTGACGCTCGCGATCTACATCTTCTCGGTGAACCTGCTGCGTTCCCGCTCGGGCCGCGCCTTCATGGCGATCCGCGACAACGAGATCGCGGCCTCCTCGATGGGCGTCAACGTCGCCCTGTACAAGACGTTGGCCTTCGGGGTGTCCGCCGGCATCACCGGCGTTGCCGGCTCGCTCGGCGCCATCGCCGTGCAGTTCGTCGCACCCGACAGCTACACCATCACGCTGGCGATCTCGCTGTTCCTCGGCATGGTCGTCGGCGGCGTCGGCTGGCTGCCCGGCTCGTTCGTCGGTGCTGCCTTCATCATCTTCGTGCCGAACATGGCTGAGAGCGTCTCCAAGGGCCTTTCCGGCGCGGTATTCGGCGTGCTGCTGTTCCTCGTCATCTACCTCGTGCCCCATGGCGCAAGGCAGATCGCGATCATGGGCCAGCAACTCGCCGGGAAGATCAAAAGAAACTGAAGCCCTCAAGTACTGTTGTTAACGAAGGAGATCGAATTGCATTTTGGAAGAATACTTCGAACCGCCGCACTCGTAACGGCGGTCGCTACCATCACCTCCGGCGCTGCACTCGCCCAAAAGAAATACGACACCGGCGCGTCCGATACCGAGATCAAGATCGGCAACATCATGCCGTACAGCGGTCCGGCGTCGGCTTATGGCGTCATCGGCAAGACCGAAGAAGCCTATTTCCGGATGATCAACGACAAGGGCGGCATCAACGGCCGCAAGATCAACTTCGTCACCTATGACGACGGCTATTCGCCGCCGAAGGCCGTCGAGCAGGTCCGCAAGCTGGTCGAGAGCGACGAGGTGCTGGTGGTGTTCAACCCGCTCGGCACGCCCTCGAACACGGCGATCCAGAAATACCTCAACGCCAAGAAGATCCCGCAGCTCTTCGTCGCCACCGGCGCCACCAAGTGGAACGACCCGAAGAACTTCCCCTGGACCATCGGCTGGCAGCCCTCCTACCAGAGCGAAGCGCAGATCTACGCGAAATGGCTGATGAAGGAGAAGCCGGACGCCAAGGTCGCGGTCCTCTACCAGAACGACGATTTCGGCAAAGATTACCTCAAGGGCACCAAGGACGGCCTTGGCGCCAAGGCTTCGTCCATGATCATCATGGAGGAGAGCTACGAGGTGTCCGAGCCGTCGATCGACGGCCACATCGTCAAGATCAAGGCCGCCAATCCGGACGTGCTGCTGATCTACACCACGCCGAAGTTCGCGGCCCAGACCATCAAGAAGACCGCCGAGCTCAGCTGGAAGCCGCTCCAGATCCTCACCAACGTGTCGATCTCGGTCGGCAGCGTGATGAAGCCGGCCGGCTTCGAGAACGCGCAGGGCGTGCTGTCGGCGGCCTATGCCAAGGATTCGACGGATCCGCAGTGGGCCAACGACCCCGGCATGAAGAAGTGGAACGAGTTCGTCGACAAGTACATGCCGGGCGCCGACAAGTCGGACACCAGCATGGTGTACGGCTATGGCGCCGCCTCGACCCTGGCCAAGGTGCTGGAAATGTGCGGCGACGATCTGACCCGCGCCAACATCATGAAGCAGGCGGCCTCGCTGAAGGACTTCGAGCCGGACACCATGCTGCCCGGCGTCAAGCTCAACACCAGCGCCACCGACTTCGCCCCGATTTCGCAGCTCCAGATGCAGCGCTTCAAGGGCGAGAAGTGGGAACTGTTCGGCGATATCATCAGTGGCGACGTCGCCTCCGAGTGACACGCTGACGCGAAAGTCCGACCCTCGAAAGCCCTCGCGAGCGATCGCGGGGGCTTTTTGTTGACGGCTGGCGCCAATCTTGTTCAATGCGGCGCCGATCCAACCCGGGTAGGAGAACAATGAGCGCCGTTCGTTTTCAGGTTGCGGCCCTCTGGACCGGGCTCGCTTTGTGCACTGCGATGGGCGACCCGGCGCTGGCGCAGAAGAAGTACGACAGAGGCGCCTCCGATACCGAGATCAAGATCGGCAACATCATGCCCTATAGCGGCCCGGCCTCGGCCTATGCCGCGATCGGCAAGGCCGAGGAAGCCTATTTCAGCAAGGTCAACGCCGAGGGCGGCATCAACGGCCGCAAGGTCAGGTTCATCTCCTATGACGATGCCTATTCGCCGCCGAAGACGGTGGAGCAGGCACGCAAGCTGGTCGAGAGCGACGGGGTGCTCCTGATCTTCGGCTCGCTCGGGACGTCTACCAACGGCGCCATCCGCAAATACATGAACGAGAAGAAGGTGCCGCAATTGTTCGTGGCGAGCGGCGCGTCGAAGTGGAACGATCCCAAACAATATCCCTGGACCATGGGCTGGCAGCCGAACTACGCGAGCGAGGCGCGCATCTATGCCAAGTACATCATGAAGGAAAAGCCGGACGGAAAGATCGGCGTGCTCTACCAGAACGACGATTTCGGCAAGGACTATCTGAAGGGGCTGGAGGACGGTCTCGGCGCCAAGGCCTCGATGATCGTGCTGCAGGAGGCCTACGACACCTCCGAGCCCGCGATCGACGAACACATCGTCAAGCTGAAGGCCTCGGGCGCCGACGTCTTCATCAGCATCACCACGCCGAAATTCGCCGCGCAGGCAATCAAGAAGGCGGCGGAGATCAACTGGCATCCGGTCCACATCGTCTCCAACGTCTCGGCCTCGGTCGGCGGTGTGATCGAGCCGGCCGGCCTCGAGATCTCCCAGGGCATCCTGTCGGCGAGCTACCTCAAGGACGGCTCCGATCCGCAATGGAATGCCGACGACGGCATGAAGCGGTTCAATAATTTCCTCGCGCAATACGATCCCAAGGCCAACAAGCTCGATGCTGGCGTCGTGTTCGGTTACGCCGCCGCGCAGACCATGGTGAAGGTGCTGCAGATGTGCGGCGACGATCTGACCCGCGAGAACGTCATGAAGCAGGCCGCCTCCTTAAAGGATTTCGCACCCGACACGCTGCTGCCCGGCATCAAGATCAACACCGCGCCGGACAATTTTGCCCCGATCGAGCAGCTCCAGATGATGCGCTTCAAGGGCCGGAAATGGGAGCTGTTCGGCGACATCATCTCCAGCGAGACCGGTCACTGAGGCCACGCAATTCAAAATCGCTCCGGATTGATTAAACAACTCAAGACAGCCGGACCTTCTCGCAGTTGCACACGAGAGCCGGCGGCCCTTGACTACTAAAGACGCAGCCCCCGCGACACCATCGCGGGGGCTTTCTGTTGAAGGCATCAGCCAAATCGTATTGAATTGCGGTCGCGTCACCAAAAACGGTCAAGCCAAGAAAAGGGACGCACACACACCAAGAAAATAGGGAGATAGGAATGCCCGCTGTCACCGGCAAGCTTGCGGCCGCGTCACTGGCGCTCGCGCTCATTGCGGCTACGACCTCCACTGCGTCGGCCCAGAAGAAATACGATACCGGCGCGACCGATACCGAGATCAAGATCGGCAACATCATGCCCTACAGCGGACCGGCCTCCGCCTACGGGATCATCGGGCGGACCGAAGCCGCATATTTCAAGAAGATCAACGAAGAGGGCGGCATCAACGGCCGCAAGATCAACTTCATCTCCTACGACGATAGCTATTCGCCGCCGAAGACCGTCGAGCAGGCGCGCAAGCTGGTCGAGAGCGACGAGGTGCTGTTCATCTTCAACTCGCTCGGCACGCCGCCGAACTCGGCGATTCACAAATACATGAATTCCAAGAAGGTGCCGCAACTGTTCGTCGCCACCGGCGCCACCAAGTGGAACGATCCGAAGGACTTCCCATGGACCATGGGCTGGCAGCCCAACTACCAGAGCGAAACGCAGATCTACGCGAAGTGGCTTTTGAAGAACAAGCCGGACGCCAAGATCGCAGTGCTCTTTCAGAACGACGATTACGGCAAGGATTACCTGAAGGGCCTGAAGGACGGCCTCGGCGCCAAGGCCGCCTCGATGATCGTCATGGAGGAGAGCTATGAAACCTCCGAGCCGACCGTCGACAATCACATCGTCAAGCTGAAGTCGACCGGCGCCGACGTCTTCATGAACATCACGACGCCGAAATTCGCAGCGCAGGCGATCAAGAAGAACGCCGAGATCGGCTGGAAGCCGCTGCACTTCCTCAACAACGTCTCGGCCTCGGTCGGCAGCGTGATGAAGCCCGCCGGCTTCGAGAACGGCCAGGACATCATCTCGGCCGACTATCTGAAGGACGTGTCGGATCCCGCGTGGGCTAACGATGCCGGCATGAAGGACTTCCTGGCATTCATGACCAAGTACTTCCCCGAGGGCGACAAGCTCGATAAAGGCACGATCGTGGGTTATGCCGTGGCGCAGACGCTTGTGCAGGTGTTGAAACAGTGCGGTGACGATCTCACCCGCGCGAACGTCATGAAGCAGGCGGCGAGCCTGAAGGACTTCCGTACCGAGGCGCTGCTGCCGGGCGTGAAGATCAACACCTCGCCGACCGATTTCGCACCGATCAGCCAGCTTCAGCTCGAGAGGTTCAAGGGCGAGAAGTGGGAACTGTTCGGCGACGTAATCAGCGCCGACGTCGGCGGCTAGCCGCCTGACGATTGGACGACGAAAAGCCCCCTGCGAGGCCATCGCAGGGGGCTTTTGCTTGCGCGCCGATTGTGATCACGCGATTGCATAATCGAATGATGGCAAAGCCGGCTTACGCTTTCACGCCCGATGCGGTAGGCAGGAGAACGGCGGCATTGGCCGCCAGTTTCTTCCGTCTGCCGAAGGCCATCGTCATGACCGACCGACGTCCCCTGCTCCGCGCCCTCTACGACGCAGCCGTCGCCGCCGCCCATCCCAATGTAGTGCTGGCGCCGCACTTGCCGGCCGCTCCCAAAGGACGCGTGATCTGCCTCGCCGCCGGCAAGGGCGCAGGC
>NZ_JALBGZ010000452.1:0-5358 GCF_023006515.1 Bradyrhizobium sp. PRIMUS42 | reverse complement strand
GGGCGCGCGAGCCCGCCGCCGGAGCCCGCGACCACGCCCGAGGCCGCACCATCAGGTCCGACCTCGCTGCTGATGGCGCAGGAAAAAGAGCTGCGCACCAAGCTGAAGGAATTGCGCGATCACATCGTGAAGAACGCCGACAATGTCGGCGAGCGTTTTGCGAACGAAGCCCGCGCGATGCATTACGGCGACAAGGAGCACCGTCCGATCTACGGCGAGGCCTCGCCGGAAGAAGCAAAGTCGCTGATCGACGAGGGCATCGAGGTTTCGCCGCTGCCGACCCTGCCGGAAGACCGGAATTAGGTTTTCGCGTTCTTCGTCAGACGCCCACCAGTAGCGCCACGCCGACCACGATCAGCACAATGCCGAAAATCTCGCGCGGCTCGATTGGCTGCTTGAACGAGTAATACGCCACGCCTTGCGCGAACAGCACCTCGATCAGGGCGAGGGTGCGGACATTGGCGGCGGCGGTCAGCGCGAAGGCCAGAAACCAGAATTGCGAGGCGAAGGCGCCCATGAAGCCCGCGAGCATCGACGGCTGCCATAGCCCCAGAATCGCCCGCAGGATATTTGGCGCGCGCCAGAGCAGATAGATCGTCAGGATCAGAGTCTGCACGAGGAGGCCGAGCACCAGCGTGAACGAGGCCGCGGTCACGAACGATACGCCCGGCACGTTGATGATGGCGCCGCGAAACCCGACCGCGGAGAGCGCGAAGGCCGCAGCAGCAACGAGGCCGGTGATGGTCGGCCTCAATTCCGCAAAACTCTTCTCGCCGCCGGGCCGCAGCGCGGTGATGACGACACCGATGGTCGCGATGACGATCGCCAGCACCTTCAGCCAGGTCAGGTGATCGCCGAGAAAGACGAAGCCGAAGATCGCGGTCTGGATCGCCTCGGTCTTCAGATACGCCGTCGTCACCACGAAGGAGCGGTCGTTCATCGCCAGCAGCATCAAGCCTGTCGCGACGATCTGGCTGAGCGCCCCGAGCAGCAGCCACGGCCAGAACGCGGTCGGCGGCATGCCGAGTTGATCGCCGGTGGCGATCAGCACCGACCCCAAGAACAGCACCGAGAACGGGAAGCCGAACAGGAAGCGGATATTGGTCGCGCCCCAGGTCCCCAGCGGCTTCGTCAACGACCGCTGCATCGCATTGCGCGCGACCTGGCCCAGCGCGGCGACGATCGTGAAGGGAATCCAGAGGCTGGCGACGGTGAACATGGGGGTGGGGCTGGCTAGTGCTGGAAAGGTCGAGCCAACCTGCAAGCTGCAACCCACGCGGTCAACCACGTGGGCGTCATGGGAGCGATGCTTTCGCCACAATCTCCGCTGTCGTCCCTGCGAACGCACGACACCGTCTGTGGCGGAGCAGCTCGCGCCCCACTCACAGCCTCACACCATCGCTTCCGCCACCACCATGTAGTTCACGTCCATGTCCGACGAGAGGGTCCATTTGTCGGCGAAGGGCGAGTAGACCACGCCGGTCTGCTCGGTGATGACGAGGCGGTTGTCGAGCAGGTATTTCGTCAGCTCGTCGGGGGTGACGAACTTATTCCACTCATGGGTGCCGCGCGGCAGCCAGCGCAGGACATATTCGGCGCCGACGATGGCGAGCGCGAAGCTCTTCCAGTTGCGGTTCAGCGTCGAGACCACCATGAGGCCGTTCGGCTTCAGCATCGCGGCGCAACGCTTCAGGAAGACGC
Source organism: Bradyrhizobium sp. PRIMUS42 (assembly GCF_023006515.1). Lineage (NCBI taxonomy): Bacteria > Pseudomonadati > Pseudomonadota > Alphaproteobacteria > Hyphomicrobiales > Nitrobacteraceae > Bradyrhizobium > Bradyrhizobium sp. PRIMUS42. The sequence goes on along the minus strand of NZ_JALBGZ010000452.1, from coordinate 3,657 downwards.
CGACATCGACGACGTGCTCGACCACTTCCATCGCCAGCACGATGTCGAAGCGCTCGCGCGGGTCGATCTCCTCCACCGTGGTGCAGCGATAGTCGATCGACAGATGCGCCTTGTCGGCGTGCAGCTTCGCGGCCGCGATGTTGCTGACCGACGGATCGACGCCGATGACCTGCGCACCCAGGCGCGACAGTGGCTCGCACAGCAGTCCGGCACCGCAGCCGATGTCGAGCACGCGCAGGCCACCGAGGCAGTTGAGGCTGCGCACGTTGCGCTCGAACTTGCGGCAGGCGGCGTCGCGGATATAGCCGAGCCGCAGCGGGTTGATCCGGTGCAGCGGCGCCATCTTGCCATTGGGGTCCCACCACTCGGCCGAGAGTTTTGAGAATTTCGCGATCTCGGCGGCGTCGACGGTCGAGCCCGGCTGGGCGGTTGCGGAAGTATTTTGCTGCATGCTCATGGTTACGCGCGGTCCTACCGCGTGGTGATCGAACTACGGAAGGCGAGCGGCGAGGCGATGGTCCGGATGGTTTCGCGGCCTTCGCCGACCCCGTTGATGGTCACATCGCCGTAGTTGAGAATACGTCCAAGGATCGTCTGGTTGACGTCGACGCTCTCGACCTTGTCCAGCGCCATCTCGAAGGTGCGGCGCTTGATGAAACCGGTCTTGTGCACGACCCTGAGATTGGTGACGTCGGTCTCGGTGGTGAAGCGGTGGAACCAGCCCTTCGCGGTCCAGTACAGGGCGGCGAGAGCCACCAGCGCCGCGGCGACGAGACACAGCAGCACGAGCCCTTCGACCGTGGTCTGCCGCGACAGCACGAACAGGCCCAAGGCCACGATCCAGGCCAGAATCGCCGGAAAATAGAAGATCCAGTGCGCATTGGTCGAATACAGCACCCGCTCGCCCGGCTGCAGGATTTCGTCAATATAGCGCGCCATAACCTGGATTAACCCATTGCCCGGATTGGCCGGAGCAGGAACCCGCTTGCCCCCGGCCCCGCCCCTCTGTATACGCGCGGTCGGATGCCCGCAGCATCGCCTTGCGCGGGTCACCATACTGATCCTTATGAAGGAATGCACGCGTCGTCATGAGCCGCCTCGTGATGAAATTCGGCGGCACATCCGTCGCCAACATCGAACGTATCCGCAACGTCGCACGCCATGTGAAGCGTGAGGTCGACGCCGGCCACGAAGTGGCCGTGGTCGTCTCGGCGATGTCCGGCAAGACCAACGAACTGGTGGCCTGGTGCACCGAGGCCTCGCCGATGCACGATGCGCGCGAATACGACGCCGTCGTCGCCTCCGGCGAGCAGGTAACCTCCGGCCTTCTTGCCATCGCCCTTCAGGGCATGGGCATCCAAGCCCGCTCCTGGCAGGGCTGGCAGATCCCGATCAAGACCAGCGACGCCCATGCCTCGGCCCGGATCGAGGACATCGACGGTAGCGAGATCATCAAGCGCTTTAGGGAGCGCAAGGAGGTCGCGGTCATCGCCGGCTTTCAGGGCATCACCGCCGAGACAAACCGCATCACCACGCTCGGCCGCGGCGGCTCCGACACCTCTGCCGTGGCGATTGCCGCAGCCGTCAAGGCCGACCGCTGCGACATCTATACCGACGTCGACGGCGTCTACACCACCGACCCGCGAATCGTGCCGAAGGCCAAGAGGCTCGACAAGATCGCGTTCGAAGACATGCTGGAACTGGCCTCTCAGGGCGCAAAAGTGCTCCAGGTCCGCTCGGTGGAACTCGGCATGGTCCACAACATGCCGATCTTCGTCCGCTCGAGCTTCGACAAGCCCGAGGATATCGACCCGCATGCCAACCAGCCGCCCGGCACGCTGATCTGCAGCGAGGAGGAGATCATGGAAAGCCACGTCGTCACCGGTATCGCCTTCTCCAAGGACGAGGCCCAGATCTCGGTGCGCCAGATCGAGGACAAGCCGGGCGTTGCGGCCTCGATCTTCGGCCCGCTCGCGGATGCCAACATCAACGTCGACATGATCGTGCAGAATGTCTCCGAGGACGGCAAGACCACCGACCTCACCTTCACGGTGCCGGCGGCCGACTATACCCGCGCCAAGGACACGATTACCGCCGCCAAGGGCAAGATCGGCTACGCGCGGCTCGATACCGCCACCGACGTCGCCAAGATCTCGGTGATCGGCAGTGGCATGCGCAGCCATGCCGGCGTCGCCGCCCAGGCGTTTTCGGCCCTCGCCGGACGGAATATCAACATCCGGGCCATCACAACCTCCGAGATCAAATTCTCGGTTTTGATCGACACCGCCTATACCGAGCTTGCGGTGCGCACGCTGCACACGCTCTACGGCCTCGATCAGACCTAGACTAATTTTCTCTTAGCGGTCGCAGCAAACGCGAAGGTGTACACACCTTCGCGTTTGGCAGGCGTTTTGCTTGGCAAAACAAGCCTCAATTCGCTATACGGCGAACAGGGTGGGCTGCCGTAGACTGTGTCCCAGTTCAGGCGGCACCGATTCGGTGCAAGCGCTAAATCTCGAGTGATTTTGGGCTTGTGCCGGCGCCGGACAAACAAATTGGTTGTTTTTCTGGAATTTTGGGCCAGCCGCCGGCCGATACCGCCGGGCCGGGCAGACGGAGGAGATTGACGGGACATGCGGAGCGCGTCGGGAGGTCCCCGCGTCTTGTTGAGACGGCTCCGCGAAACCATGGCGGAGCAGGTCTCGGCCCAGGAGCGGCTGGACAAGATCGTGGTGCTGATCGCCGCCAACATGGTGGCCGAGGTGTGCTCGGTCTATGTGCTGCGCATCGACAACACACTGGAGCTCTACGCCACCGAAGGCCTCAACCGCGAGGCGGTGCACCACACCGTGCTGAGCGCCCATGAAGGCCTGGTCGGCCTCGTCGCCAGCGAGGCGACACCGCTCAACCTGAGCGATGCGCAGAGCCACCCGGCCTTCTCGTTCCGTCCCGAGACCGGCGAAGAAATTTACCACTCCTTCCTCGGCGTGCCGATCCTGCGGGCCGGCAATACGCTCGGCGTGCTGGTGGTGCAGAACCGCGCCAAGCGCAACTATGTCGAGGAAGAGCTCGAGGCGCTGCAGACCACCGCGATGGTGCTGGCGGAGCTGATCGCGTCCGGGGAACTCTCCGCGCTGGCCCAGCCGGGCCAGGAGCCGGCCGCGCGCCATTCCGCGCAGAAGGTCGGCGCCATCCTGTCGGAGGGCATCGCACTCGGCCATGTCGTGCTGCACGAGCCGCGCGTCGTCATCAAGGACTACATCGCCGAGGACTTGCCCAAGGAAATCAAGCGGCTCGACACCGCGCTCGCCAAGCTGCGCGCCGATCTCGACCGCATGCTGGAGCGCGGCGACGTCGCCGAGGGCGGCGAGCACCGGGAGGTGCTGGAAGCCTACCGCATGTTCGCCAACGACCAGGGCTGGTCGCACAAGCTGCACGAGGCGGTCGCGACCGGCCTCACGGCGGAAGCCGCCGTCGAGCGCGTGCAGTCCGACACCCGCGCGCGCATGCTGCGCTCGACCGACCCCTATTTGCGCGACCGGCTGCACGATCTCGAGGATCTCGGCTACCGCCTGATGCGCCAGCTGGTCGGCCAGGACCACGCGCCCTCGCGCGAGCAGCTGCCCGACAACGCCATCGTCATCGCGCGCGCGATGG
>NZ_JALBGZ010000451.1:0-5359 GCF_023006515.1 Bradyrhizobium sp. PRIMUS42 | reverse complement strand
ACGGCGCCATTCGTTTGGGGCGCGCGGACGAATTGTTCAACATGCGTCGCATCTTTGCGGTGATGGGGATGCACCCGATCGGTTACTATGACCTGTCGCTCGCCGGCGTGCTCGCCACCGAAGCCGCCCTGATGGGTGCCGAGGTCGACGCCATCGACATCTCGCCGGCGATGCTGGCGCTCGCCGAGATCTATGCGCGTGACCGCAAGGCACCGGTGCGCACGCAATCGGCCGGCCTGCTCAGCTTTGCCTATCGCCCGGAATCCTACGATTTGATCGTCAGCGAATTCACGCTGCATCATCTGCCGGATTTCTGGAAGGCGGTGGCGATGTCGCGAATCTATCGTGCGCTGAAGCCCGGTGCGAGCTTCTACCTGCGCGACATCGTTTACGCCTCGATGCCCGATGCCGTCGAGCGCGACGTCGAGCAATGGGCCGACTTCCAGATCAAGAACCACGATTTTTCGCGCGACAGCGTCGTCACGCATATGCGCGACGAATATTCCACCTTCGGCTGGGTGATGGAGCGGATGCTGACCGACGTCGGCTTCACCCTGGTCTCGGTCGACTACCACGCACCGATGCACGGGACTTATCTGCTGCGGAAACCGAAAGCCGGCGAGCAAGGCTAGAACTGTGAACGCAAGCTGCAACGACAACGTCGCTGCGCTCCCTCCCCCGCTTGCGGGGGAGGGTTGGGGAGAGGGTGTCTCCACAAGCGAGAGCCCCCCAGAGGAGAAAGCCCTCACCCGCGCCTTCGGCGCGACCTCTCCCGCAAGCGGGAGAGGTTAGGGGGTGGAATGAAGCCGGCTGATATCCTCATCGCTATCCTGGTGGCGATCATCTGGGGGCTTGCCTTCGTGGCGAGTCGGATCGCGCTCGACGAATTCTCGCCGGAGTTGATGACGGCGATGCGCTTTGCCATCGCCGCGGTGCCGTGTCTTTTCATTCCCAAGCCGAAGGTCGCCTGGTCGCTTCTGGTCGCGATCAGTTTCACGCTGTTCCTCGGCCAGTTCCTGTTGCAGGCCTACGGCATCGCCCATGGCGTGCCTGTGGGGCTGACCAGCGTCGTGGTGCAGAGCCAGGCGCTGTTCACCATAGGCCTTGCCGCGATCGCATTCGGCGAGCGGCCGACGTCGGTGCAAACGCTCGGCATCGTCATCGCGGCGGCGGGACTTCTCATGATCTGCGGCACCGTCGGTTATGACTTCAGCGTCGGTGCGTTCGCGGTGCTGATGATCGCTCCGATCTGCTTTGCGATCGGCAATCTCCTGCTGCGCGGGGCCCGCGGTGCGCCGATGTTCGACTTGTTTGCCTGGCTCTGCCTCACCGCCGCGGTGCCGCTATTCGTGCTCGCGCTGATCGTCGATGGGCCGGCGCCGACCTTCCAATCGCTGATTCACATGTCGCTCACCGGCCTCATCTGTCTGCTGGTGATCGGCGCCATCTCCACCAGCATCGCCTATTGGCTGTGGGGCCGGCTGCTGCGCGACTATCCCGCCGCGCAAGTGGTGCCGTTCGCGCTGCTGGTGCCGTTCGTCGGCTCGGCTGCCTCCAGCATCGTGTTCGGCGAGCGGTTCGGACCCTTGCGGCTCGCCGGCATGCTGACCGTGATCGTTGGTATCGCGGTGATGGTTCTGGCGAACCGGCCCAAGGCGTTAGCCAAACCGCTGCCGAAGACGGCGTGAGGTGAACATGTCCCAGTCGCTGTTCTACGCCTTCCTCATCTTCATGGTCGTGATGTACTTCACGCCTGGACCGAACAACATCATGCTGCTGTCCTCTGGCCTGACCTACGGCTTCCGGCGCACCATTCCTCACATCGTCGGCATCGTCCTCGGCTTCGCCTTCATGGTGGCCGCCGTCGGTCTCGGGCTCGGCTCGGTGTTCCTGGCCTATCCGATCCTCCAGACCATCCTGAAATATGCCGGTGCCGCCTATCTGATCTATCTTGCCGCCGCGATCGCCAGGTCCGGCCCGACCAAGTCGGGGGAGGGGGACGGCCGCGGCCCGATGACCTTCTGGGGCGCGGCAATGTTCCAATGGATCAACGCCAAGGGCTGGGTGATCGTGATCGGCACCATCACCGCCTATGCGGCGATCGCCCAATTTCCGCTCAACATCGCGATCCAGACCCTGATCAGCCTGATCGTCGGCACGGTCTCGACCGTGGTCTGGGCCCTGTTCGGCTCCGCCTTGCGGCCGGTCCTGACCTCGGAGCGGCTGGTCCGCGCCTTCAATATCCTGATGGCGATCCTGCTGCTGGCCTCCCTCTACCCCGTTTTCATGGATGCATGATGTCGCGGATTTCCATGCAGAAACGGGTTTCCCTAAGGGCTGAAAATGCTCTAGACAGCCCCCGAAATCCGCAAATTTCACCCTTCGGACACTGACCAATGGCCGATTTTCGGCCCTGAACGAGGAAACGACCATGCGTGTTTATTACGATCGCGACGCCGACCTAAACCTGATCAAGGGCAAGAAGGTCGCCATCGTCGGCTATGGCAGCCAGGGCCACGCCCATGCGCTCAACCTGAAGGATTCCGGCGTCAAGGAAGTCGCCATTGCGCTGCGCAAGGACTCGGGCTCGGTCAAGAAGGCGGAAGCCGCCGGCTTCAAGGTGATGGAAGTCGCCGAAGCCGCCAAATGGGCCGACCTCGTCATGATGCTGACCCCGGACGAGCTCCAGGGCGACATCTACCGCGACCACCTGCACGACAACATGAAGAAGGGCGCAGCCCTCGTGTTCGCGCACGGCCTCAACGTCCACTTCAACCTGCTCGATCCGCGCGCCGACCTCGACGTGCTGATGATCGCGCCGAAGGGCCCAGGCCACACCGTGCGTTCGGAATATCAGCGCGGCGGCGGCGTGCCCTGCCTGATCGCGATCGCCAAGGACGTCTCGGGCAACGCCCATGACCTCGGCCTGTCCTACGCCTCCGCTGTCGGCGGCGGCCGCGCCGGCATCATCGAGACCACCTTCAAGGAAGAGTGCGAGACCGACCTGTTCGGCGAGCAGGTCGTGCTCTGCGGCGGCCTGGTCGAGCTGATCAAGGGCGGCTACGAGACGCTGGTCGAAGCCGGCTACGCGCCGGAGATGGCCTATTTCGAGTGCCTGCACGAAGTGAAGCTGATCGTCGACCTGATCTATGAAGGCGGCATCGCCAACATGAACTACTCGATCTCCAACACCGCGGAGTACGGCGAGTACGTCACCGGTCCGCGCATCGTCACCGCCGAGACCAAGGCCGAGATGAAGCGCGTTCTCGCCGACATCCAGGGCGGCAAGTTCGCCCGCGACTGGATGCTCGAGAACAAGGTCAACCAGACCTCGTTCAAGGCGACCCGCGCCAAGCTCGCCCAGCACCCGATCGAGGAAGTCGGCGCCAAGCTGCGCGACATGATGCCCTGGATCAAGAAGGGCGCGCTGGTCGACAAGAGCAAGAACTAAGTCGCCGTTTCCGGACGCAGCGCATCACGCCAAGTGGTGCGCTGCTGATCCGGCGGCCATTGCGCTCCTCAGTCCCGGCTCTGCGCTCCCCCCTTCGCACCACCGCCGTTTTCCGACATGATCGCGAAAACCTTGAGGGGAGGGCACCATGCGATCTGTCGTCGTCACCGGCGCGTCCACCGGCATCGGCTGGGCCACTGCAAAAATTTTGCTGGGGCGCGGCTTCCGCGTCTTCGGCAGCGTTCGCAAGCAGGCGGATGCGGAGCGGCTCAAGGCTGAGTTCGGCGCGAACTTCACGCCGCTGCTGTTCGACGTCACCGACGAGGCCGCCGTGCTCGCCGCGGCTCGCCAGGTTCGCGAGGTACTGGGCGGCGAGACGCTGGCCGGCCTCGTCAACAATGCCGGGATCGCGGTCGCCGGTCCCGTGCTCGAATTGTCGGCCGACGATTTCCGCCGCCAGATGGACATCAACGTCATCGGCCCTGTGATCGCGACCCAGGCGTTCGGGCCCTTGCTCGGGGCCGACCCGTCGTTGAAGGGGCCGAAGGGGCGGATCGTGATGATCAGCTCGGTCGCGGGCAAGAACGGCAATCCGCTATCGGCGCCCTACTGCACCTCCAAGCACGCCGTCGAGGGACTGTCGGAAAGCCTGCGCCGCGAATTGATGCTGTTCGGCATCGACGTCATCATCGTCGCCCCCGGCGCGGTGAAGACGCCGATCTGGAGCAAGGCCGAACAGATCGATCTGTCCGTCTACCAGAACTCGCCCTATCTACCGGCGCTGAACAAGGTCATGGCCTTCATGATGGACCTCGGCGCGAAGGGCCTTCCGGCGGAGCGGATCGCCGAAATCGTGTTCGAGGCACTGACTGCGACAAGCCCCAAGGTGCGCTACCAGATCACGCCTGACCCGGTTCGCCATCTGATTGGGGCCGTGTTGCCGAAACGGACGATCGACCGGATCATCGCCAAGCGGCTCGGGCTGTTGCCACAGTAAGGCAGGCTCTTCAGCCCGCCGCAGCGGTCTGCCCACGCGGGTGGCGGGCCATCGCGATCATGCGCAACGCCATCACGATGAGGAGCGGAATGAGGAACGCGGTGTAGAGCGGCATCGCCGGCACGCGTTTGCCGAACGAGACCATGAACTGGAACCAGAGGTAATGGCCGCCCGCAAGGTGCAGCGCGCGCCAGACGCGGGGTCCGATCAGCGCGGCCGAGCGATCGAACGAGGTCGCGCTCATCGCGATGATGAAGGCATAGCCGATGCCACCGAAGGTGTAGGAGACGGGCGAAGTGGCCTCCGCGAAGCCGGCTGGATCCATCCTGGCGAAGGCGACGATCGCGACCGCGTGGATGGCGTGGGAAGCGGCAAAGCTCAAGCCGAGATAGCGGCGGTTGCGGCGCTGCCAGCGCGTCCACGCATTGGGCCACAGCCGCGCCAGCGCCGCGGCGCTGAAGGCAAGGCAGAACAGCAGCAGCGAGCTTCGTGCAGTGAAACGGATCACCATCCGCACGCCCTCGATCTCGAACTGCCGCATCGAGGCAATCCACAGGCTGAGCATGATCAGGCTCAATGAGAGGACGGCAAGCAGCCGCCAGCTTTCGAACCAGCCTTGACGTTGTGACATGGCAATCTCCTCCCCGATGTAATCATTGATTACATTTCGAGATGGCGATGAGATCAATGGTGTAATCGCTGCTTACATTCACGTTCGGGTGATGCTAGAAAGCCTCCATGCCCGCCCGACAACCGGCCAAGCCGCGCGCCCGCCGCAACACCCCTGAAGCCCGGCCCTATCATCACGGCGACCTCCGCCGCGTGTTGATCGATGCTGCGCTGCAACTCGCAGCCGAGGGTGCCGAAATCTCGGTGCGTGAGGCCGCACGCCGGGCCGCGGTTTCGCCGGG
>NZ_JALBGZ010000450.1:0-5362 GCF_023006515.1 Bradyrhizobium sp. PRIMUS42 | reverse complement strand
ACGCCGCCGCCGAGCTCGGCGGCGAGGTCGAGGCACCACCTCAATATTGGCGCTCGCAGCCCTCGACGCAGAAGGCGCTGTTCGGCAAGACCACGTTCGGGGCGCGGTGAGGGCGAGGGAGTGTGGCGCGATGACCGCGCCGCAACCTCCGTCATTGCGAGGAGCCCGCGACAAAATTGCGCAGCAATTTTGCGCTGATGCGACGAAGCAATCCAGGATCCCTCCGCGCTGACATCTCTGGATTGCCTCCGCCTTCGCCGAAGGCTTCGGCGGACAAGTCGCTGCGCTCGCAATGACGGGTGTGGGGCAGGGTGCGCCATAACCGCCAGTGTCGCCCCTGCCTAGTGCGCAATTGCGCACGGGCGCAGCGACCCATACCGCGTGATCTCTCGATAGCGCGCGGTGGCGTTGACAACTTTACTTCGTGTCGTCGCCACACTGCTCCCTGTGGTTATGGGTCCCCGCGCCCGTGCGCAATTGCGCACTAGGCAGGGACGACGGCGGAATGTATGGCATGTGCTTTCACCCCCTCACGCATCCGTAAATCTCCCCAGCTTCCGCCTCCCGCAAAACTGGCCTAACCTCCGTCCCCCCCAACTCCGCAACGGAGGCCCGACATGCGGTTTCGTGTTCGCAAAACGGCTCACATCTTCGAGCGCGTCGGCCTTGCGATGGCGGGTGCCGCGTGCGGGCTGTTCGTCGGCGCTTATGTCGGATCGGCGATTCCGCAACTCACCACGCAGGGCTTCCTGCTGCTGATGATGCTGCTCGGCTTCGTCGGCTTCTATCTCGGCATCGACACGCCGCAAATGCCGTTCGACGATGCGCACAGCCGGATCGACGCCGCCGAATTCATGAGCTCCGCCGGCACGCTCTGCGCCACGCTCACCGCGTTCGTCTCCGTGCTCGTCATCGTGCTCAGGGGCGATCCGCACATGGGCTGGACCTGGCTCGTCTTCTTCGGCTGGATCGCAGGCGTCGCCATGCAGATCGTCGCCGGCACAAAAGCCAGGATGCGGAAGTAGGATTCTTCCTTCCCCTTGTGGGACAAGGTGGCAGAGGCGGCCTTTGGCCGCCGTTCCTGAGAACGCCGAGGCGAAGCCTCGGCTATGGCGCCGGATGAGGGGTCTGCCTCCGCGAATTCAGCTGCGAGATGAGATTGCCGAGACAGACCCCCCACCCGTCTCCCGCTTCGCGGCGAGCCAGCCTCTCCCACAACAAGGGGAGAGGGACGTAGCGCTTTCCCCCTAAAACACCACGCCCACCCGCGTGCCGCGCTTCCAGGCGATGCGGCAGCGCTTCTTGGTGTTGACGTGCAACAGTTCGAAGCGATCGGGGATGTTCACCTGTCCGCCGAGATCGACGCAGGCGCCGCCGGGCGAATAGTCGATCAGCGTGCAGGTGATGACCGGCGCGCGCGCGTCGGTGATGATCTTGGCCTGGCGGGACACCAGCCCCGCCGGTTTCACGCGGGCATATTTGCGCGGATACATTGGCACTCTCCTCCAATGCCGCAGGTATCGCGGCGGATGATCTGTCCCAATGATGGGCAGCAGATCATGCGATCCGACTAAAGCGGGCCGAAGAATTTTAATGAAAAGTAGCGGCGAAGGCAGAAAGCGGCGGTACCGGGGTGGGGGAAGCGCCGCCTCAACCTCCGCTGTCGCCCCTGCCCCGGGCAGGCCAATGACGAGCTTGGCGCCCCAATTCACCCCGTCACGATCTCCGCCGCCTCAGCCTCGGAGCCGACATGCGGCCCTACCGGCATCGGCACCGTCACATACTCCTTCGGCATGTTCACCGGCCGGTAATCCGGCTCCACCGCCATGCGCTTCAACACGCTCTCATGCACATGCGCGCCCTCGGGAATGACGCGCGGCTCGCAATCGGGGATGTAGAAGCCGAGAAACACCTTCCGCTCCGGCCACTCCTTGTACTTCGCGCTCTTCGGCAGATATTCCAGCAGCCGCCAGCCCGCCGTCATCGAATTGTGCAGCATGCCGGTCTTGCCCGTAAAAGCCGGCGCGACGTATTGGAACGGCGAGTTCTTGCGCTGGATGCCCCAGGCGAGCTGCTTCACGGTCGCCGGGTTGAAGTTCAGCCCCGCCTTCTCCGCTTCCGCGATCATCCAGATCAGCGGATATTTGGAATCCCCGCTCTCCGCCTCCGAATAGCCGCCGCCGACGTCGCTGTGCACGCCGGCGAACCACACCTGCAGAATGTCCTGCGGCACCTTCTTCTCGTCCGGCACGTAGCGGTTGCTCCAGAATTCCTGCGGCTCCCGGTATTGCTTCAACCGGAACATGCAGCGCTGCTCGTCGATCGCGATCGCCTGCCGGAAGGTCTTGACGCTGGGGTTGCGCAGCGTGAAGGCGAGCTCCTCCAGGCTGAACAGGAAGACAAAATTGTCGCGCCGCGGCACGATCACGCTCGCCACCGTGTCCCACACGCCGATGAAGTGGATGGTCGGCCAGCGGGTCGAGGTGATGCGCGCGAACTGGGCGGCGAGGTCGAATTCGTCCTTCGGCAGCGGCCCGCTCTCGTCGAAGGCGACGTCCTTGAGATCCTCGATGTCGTTGCCGCGCCCGGTGCCGGAATATTGCTTGTAGGCGACGAGGCCGCTGCCGGCGAGGTTCGCCTGCTCCGGCCTGATCAGTCCCACCTTGTGGATCAGCCCCGCCAGCACACGCACCGTGTAAGCCCCGCGCGAAAAACCGAACAGGTAGATCTTGTCGCCGGGCGCGTAATGCTGAACCAGGAAGCAATAGGCCGAGAGCACGTTGTCATCGAGCCCATAGCCGGTGGCGAGCCCCAGCACCAGGTTGACGTTGGCCTTGAGCCGGTGCCACGTCGTCGGCTCCGTCACCGTGCCGACCCCGGGATCGTAAAACACCATCTGCCGCGGGTGCGTCCTGTCGGTCTTGCGCAGGCAGCGATACAGCTTCAGGACGTTGGAGATGTTTTCCGAGATCTCGTTGCCGGTGCCGTCACAGCAGATGACGAGGTTTTTCGGCTCGGGCTTGCGGTCGGCTGTGGCTGCGTGCTCCATGGGATGCGCCTCCGGGTGATGCTACCGGGGCGAGTATAGCGGAAAAGCGCGACGGGGAGGAGACGATGGCGTGCTTTCCCTCTTCCCTTGTGGGAGAGGGTGGACCAATCGCGCTCCGCGCGATTGAGAGGGGTGAGGGGGCTCTCTCCGGGCGCGACTTTCTCGCGTCAGAATTCCCGGAAACAATTCCCCATCCGCCTTCTTCGGCAAGTCACCTTCTCCCACACGGGGAGAAGGGAAGGCAGCGCGCGCCCTGCTCGCTCCGCCCCTACTTCTTCTTCCCCGGCCCGAAATCCGGCTGCCAGGCCGGCTCCTTGCGGCTCGGGGCCGCGGCGATCGCCTTGATCTTGTCTTTCTTCGGTTTCTTGGTCTCGCGATTGCTGCGTTGCTGTCCCTTGGTCCGTCTCCTCTGGGGTTCGAATTCGTCCGATTGCGCTGCATTATGCGCAGGTCGCGGCAAAAGGGCACGCGGTGCCGCGCACACGAGACGCGGAAGATGCAGCGCAAAATCGACCTGCGGCAATTGCGTGAGTTGCGCTGACGCGATCGAGCGTACGCCTGCGCCACGCCGATAGCGAGGACTAAAACGCCGCGTGGGCGCGCGCGCTGCTTGCTGCCTCGGGGACCCATAACCATCGAAGTGAGTTGTTTCGGATGGCTTGTGCCACAGCGTGCTTCGGCAACGCCGCCCGGGGCATGGGACCGGCCCCCGTGCGCAGTTGCGCACCCAGGCCGGAACGACGGCGGGCTGATTTGCGCGCAGCAAAGGAGTAACCCCATGACGCTCACCAGCGGCCGCTTTGTCGGCCACGAACAGGACCGGGGGATCGTCCAGTTCTCGATGCAGGACGGCGCGAGGGAGATCGCCTGCGCGATCTCGACCTCCGCGATGGACGACCTCGAACGCGGCCCGCGCGCGCGGCCGAGCGAGCGCGAAGAGCAGTTCATGCGCCTGCGCGAGCGCATCGAAGCCTGCGCGGGACGCAAGTATCAGGCAACGGAGTTCGAGGGCACCCCGCCGGGTATCGTGCTGCGGAGCATTGATTTTCGGGGGTAGGGGAGGCGACGGTTCGCACCGCGAGCGCGGGGCAGGCTTCGCGCATCTTCGAATCGCTCCGCAGGCCCCGTTGCCGCCTCAGCTGTTGATATTAACCATCCGTTAACCATGCGGTCGCCTAATGTGGAGGATGGGGGGATCACCATGTCGGCCCATGTGACGCGACCGAAGTTGATGCCAGCCGATCCTGCCTTGCATCTGCTTGGCGGGCTCGCGGGTCGCGCCAAGGCCTTCTTACAGGCCAAAACGGCTGTCCTACGGAGCGATGCCATGTTCGGAAAGGACGACTTAGTGGACAATCTCAGTCGCGACCTCGATCGTGCGCGCGGACGACGCGATGCTCTCGCATCCGAAGCCGCCACCCTGACGGCTCAGATCGCCGAAATCGAAATCCGCCTTTCGGAAGAGAAGAACAGGCGGGAGCGTGATCGCGTCCTGGGCGAAATCGAAGCGATCAAAACCCGGATCACGCAGGCCGGGAGCGCGTTTGCACCGGTTGTCGATGGTCTCTGCAAGGCGATCGAGCAGGCCGCGGCAGTTGTGCCCGAGGCCCGCGAGCTCAACAGCTTCCTGGTGTCGGTCGCGGCCGAAATCGACAACGTCATCGATCCCCTGGTGCGCGAACTGGATCAGCGCGCGGATGCGGTGCGAATGGGCCACGCTGCACCTGATATCCCGAGTTCGGCCAATGAGGCGGCCATCGTACCGCCCGTGGAACCGCCAAAAGACAACAACGATCGCCTGCTTCGCTTCCCGGCATGGCTGTCTCGCGACAAGGAGCCGGGAAAAAAGGAAACAGCGGAGAGCCCGCGCAGCACGGCAGCGTGACGCATCGGCGCGTTGCGCTGCGCGATGACGATTCGTCCCAATCTCATTGCGCCCTGGACTCGCCTGGCAGCGGTCCATGTCCGGCATTGGAGAGGTGTTGTTTGCTCCGTCATTCCGGGGCGCGCCTCTTGGCGCGAGCCCGGAATCCATTGCTCAACAGTCACTGCGGTCCGATGGATCCCGGGCTCGCGACGGAGCCTGTCATCGGGCCGCGCTTCGCGCGGACCCGTTGGTCGCGCCCCGGGACGACGACGCATCGTTGGGCTCGCTGGTCGCCAGGCAGGTAACTCCGGCTCTTGCGGCCAGCTCAGTTGGCGGCGCAGCGCAGGAAGGCCGGGATATCGAGAGTGCCTTCGTCGGTCGCGTTGCGCGGAGATGAGCGGCCGTAGGCGGAATCCGCGACCATCGCGTTGTAGGTGCCCTCATCG
>NZ_JALBGZ010000044.1:0-20043 GCF_023006515.1 Bradyrhizobium sp. PRIMUS42 | reverse complement strand
CGCGCAGCGCGAGCAGGCGGCAGCTGCGCGACTTGGCGCGACGCGGAAGGCTAAAAGCGCGGCGTCCTCGCGCAGCTCCACCAATGCGGGTTTGGTTGCTACATCCGCCGACGCGCTCAATTCGTTCGCCCGATGCAGCACCGCAGGCGGCTCTCGTTCTTCGGGGGTGGTAAACAAGTTGCCGGACGCGGGCTCGGCAGTCAGCGCCCCAATGGGAACGGCGAACAGCAGCCCCGCGATGACGCTCCATGCATGCGCGCTGGATACCATGGAGCGCATCCTTCAGCTCAAATCCATCGCGTGCGAGGAAAGCGCTCTACACGGGCTTGGGCACTGGCAGCGGGACTACAGCGAGAAGGTCATCCACATCGTCGCTGGCTTTTGCGATTCGCATTCTGCGGCCGACCCGCGCCTTTCGGCCTATGCCCAAGCGTCCTGTGACCCTCGACGACCGTTCCAAGGGCAAGGCGGTCTGTTCCGCAATCTCGGGCCGATCGCAGATGGCAGGTAGAATGCGGTACATAGCCGATCTCGACACGAGTCCTGGTAACATGATGTGTTTTGGCGAAGTCGGTGCCTGCTTCTATGCCAAATGGCTTATGCACCCGCTTCGCCGCGCCGAAGGCTACCTCGGAGTGCGGTTGCGCAAGCGCTTCATCATGACGCCAGAAGTGTCGGTATTGGTGATGCTGAGCGACTGCACCGGTCAGGTAACGGTTTGGCAGCTAAGGCGAGCTAGGATGTAGTTGTCCTCGCCGACAGGCCAGCCATGAGACTGCTAATGCCTCAACATTGCGATGATGAATTGGCTACTATCGCGCGAGACATCTCAGCGAAGCAACTTCATATTGAAAGCCAAACCATCTTGATTGAAGTGCTTGAACGGGACGGACACGACATGATTGAGCAAAGAAGAAGTCTTGCCCAGGAACGATCAGACCTAGCAACGCAAATCGCGCGGCAATTCCGGCTGCTAGAGGCAAGGTGCACATCGGGCGACTGAGTTCATTGCGGACAGTCATGAAATGATAGACCGTCGAAAGCTCGAGCGCATCGATGTGGACGAGGTGGCCTACATTTCAGGCGACGGCGCCAGCTTACGCTGTCGCGTGGTCAACATGTCGGAACACGGGGCATCCATTGAGCTTCCGTCGAAGCAGTACATGAACTCCACATTTAAGCTAATGCTCGAGAAGGATCGCATCATCCGAAGTTGCCGCCTGGTCTGGTCGAGTGGCAATCAAATTGGAGTCGCGTTCGAGGATTTCTGAGGCTGAGAAGCTCATTTACAGCCCGGCCCTAGAACGGATTTTCGCGGTATTTTCCCCGGCATAGATAGTTGATCCGACAATAGGCTTATCCGCTCGTGGTCGCCCGAGGAAGAACCACAACTTCTTGCGCTGTTCGATAGGAGTGTGACCGCAAGCGAGCGGCCACCAGTTAGGCCGCACTCGCCTGGCGGTCTTCGGTCGATTGCAGCGCTTCCGCAAGCAGCAAGGTCGAGTAAGCCGCAACAGCGGACGTGTCTTCGCGCAAGGGGCGGGTTAGTCGAAGGTCGTGGCGATTAAACTCGCCGCCGTCCCTCCTGAGGGGTGTGAACGCAAACCCGCTGCACTTGGGCCTCGCCGCCAGCGATCAATTCGAAGGCGTGCTGGTCGCATCTCGATCCGCTGACGGTTTTCATGGCGGGCCTTTTGCACGCGCCGGTGTAGCGAAGCCCGCGAGCCGGGCGACTTGTCCCTGATGCCTTGTTGTATCGCCGTCGACGGCAAAGACCGGATCGCTGAGCTGGGAGAGGTCCAGAAGTGAGTCACCCCGTGCAGGTTCGCCGCTCCCTCCGCGGCAGCGGCGGCCACCGCAAGGTTTCGGCTTGGCTCGGCATGGGAGAGATCATGCGCGGACAAGCATCCACCTAGGCCCCCGGCAAGCGTCCGCAAACCACCCTCTCCGCGGCCTCTGGGCACAACTCAGGATGGCACCCGTAAATTTCCCAATGTCGCCCGCCTCGGACCGGCGGGAAGATGACACCTATGAAAATCTCGAAGCCGAAAGAATGGAGCGACGTCGAACGCAAGAAGCTGTCGGCGATGATCCGCCGGCGGTACGGCGCGGCGGAAATTGCCGCAGCTCTTCGCCGGCATGTCGGCTCAGTCAAGCGGATGGCGCGAGAAATGGGGCTACTTCTAAAAAAATGACTATTGAACGAGTTTCGTCGATCTATTGCAAGAGAGAAAGCCTGTCCGCGTTCAACCGATGCCTGGCCTTAGGTGCGGAGCGATCAGGCTCATTCGGTGTAGGAACGGTGGCGCTCGGCCTCGACCGATTCGTTTGACGCCAAACAACGTCGTGCCCGCTCGATCTGTGCCTCGGTGGCGCCGCGACTTCGGGCATACATCTCGGCCACGGGCGCTGTGTACTTCGCGACATAGTATCTGACGTCCGTACAAGATACGCGCCCGGAGGGGCTGTGATTGCGCGCTGCGAACGCTTCGTAGCTCGGAGCGATTAGCAATACGACAGCAGCGCCGAGAGCACGCACAATCATTCTGGTCATTCCCCCCATCTGAAGACTTCACCGCAGCAGGCCTGAATCGCGTCGAGCGCGCAAATTAACAATCACGCGATGGTGCAAAGTATTCCGACACTGTTGCTTTGATGCGTCGTCTTCGTCACTAGGCTGAGTTTCGGTCCAGCCGAGCCGCTGCGGCGGTCGATCTATGACGCCGCTGGGTTCCAGACAGAGGCAGACAGGAACAAGGGAACGCTGATCAGCTATGATGAGCTTCTGATCTAACCCATTGAAGAGATGGACCGGGCAAATGTTGCGCCCGACTTCGGACTACGATGTGCTCGCACCACACAGCCGACTGACCTCGCTCTTGGAGATGCCGGTCATGCCGATCGCCTGCACCAGATCGCCCGCCGAGCGGGTGGAGACACCTTGCACATAGGCTTCCTGCACGCCGATCATCTCACGCAACAGATCGGACGGGTCTTCTCCACGAGCCTGCGCAAGTTCATCATGTCATCGGTGGAATTCCTCGGTTGCGTTGCGTGTCGCAACCCGGTCCTACCGGAGAACTGCCGGTGCCCCCCGCAAAGCCGCCCGCTAGGGCGCGATTGGCGGCGCGCGTCCGGGCGGCTTTGCTCTACCGAGCTAACACCACCTCCGGGGACACGACCCGCAGCCCACAGCGGGTCCAGCACAACCCTAAATGCCGGGTAAGCTGCTGGCGGTACTTTGTGCGATGGCGAGATCCAAGGGCGGCCTTGTCCGCGGGCGGCAGTCGCCCTGAGCTCTCCATTTTGCCTCCGAAAACCGTGAGGCCCGAGCGGCAAGTGTAGCTGCTTGCCGCCCTCAGCCGTCGACGCGCGGCGATCCACCGAGAAAACCATACGGCCAGCGTGCGAAAGCGAACAGAACCGATGGCCCAATTTAACTAGTCTGGGGGTGGTCCCAATCGCGGGCCATCTGTTCTGGGGCAGCATGATAGAGGGGCGTGCAATGGACGCTCGTGCGCGACTTGATGGTTGTCATTTCGCTCTGCGCCAACGTTTTGAGGCACTCGCGTCTCAAGTATCGGAACTTGAGGACCTTCGAGACCGAGTAGCCAAGGCCGAGCGCAGAATCGTCGGTGTGGCACGCGAAACTAGAGCCAGGAAGGCGGTTTACGAGGGCAGCGCGGTGGGCCCGGCCATCAACGCGATCATCTGAATCAGCGTAAGAGTCCGGGCTTTGACGACTGAATTAGCTGCTACCCGCCCCAACCGGGGGGCAGGACCTTGGAAATTCGTGATTACCGACCGCAATTTGAGCAGATGTCCGCCGATGAGTTGTGGGCTCTCTACACGGACGTCGATCAGATTCTCGCGGCGAGGATCGTTGCCAAAAAGCAAGAACTCGACAGGCGACTCGAACAACTCCACCATAGCAACGGATCTGGCGGTTCATCAGAGTTCAGCATCCGCATACCATCATTGGGGCGCGACCGGCTCTGAGGAGGGCGTCGCGCTTGCCGCATACCTTGTGGGCGAACGAACCTTCACACAGGTGATCGGGCCATCGGTCGATGTCTGCCGGCGGTCGCTTCGGCTTGTGGCTGCACGTGTCGTCCTGGCAATAGACCAAGACCGCGGCCCAGAACCAGCTAATGTCCATAACCGGGAGCGATGGCAATGCAACACCATAGCATCGCCGACGTTAGCTGCGTGATTCTTCAATGCTTGGATACATATCAAATCGCTAGCGTTGAACCGCTCGTGTTGAAGTGTTTCCCAGATATCGACAGGCATACGCTTTGGCAGGCGTACAACGTCGCCTTGGTGGCATACACGTCAGGCACTGCTTCACCACCAACAACAGCAAGCAGCAGCCGCGCAATAACTGAGTTTGAAAAATGAACGTTGAGACACTGAGGGCGACCGCCCCGGGCGGAGGCTGCGTGTCAGTTCAAATTTGACTGGCCGGCCAGTCTTATTTTGTCGGACAGTCGCGCGGTCGGCCGCATATCCGCCCCGGCGCAAGGTCAGCGACTTTCAAGGCTACGACGTCGCAGCCGCGCAGTTTGCTGTCGATGGCGACGTTGACAGCGCCAGATCGCGCATACGGCCTTCGACCCGGGAGCTTGGTTCGGATTGACCAGACGTGCTTCGGACGGAGCGGCGGCTTTGCGCCGATCTTCCCCTTGTTCCAAGGAGCGTCTTTCGAGTGCCACCGACATGGCGATCCCAGTCATCGAACCGGATGGCAGCGAAGAACGACTCATCGATCCCATGCCCCTCGTTGAAAACGGACCCGGTACCACCGCGATCACGTCCAACATTGAGGGCATCCTCATCGTCACAGGACGCTTACTGCGACAATGCTTGCGCCGTTCATAGCCCCATCCTGGGTCCTTTAAGCCGAGCGCCAAGGCCGCGGGCAGCCAATCTGCGTGAAGCGGATGGGAGACACGGCCGACGCCGCGATCGGGATCGATCGCGTTCATTCCGGTCGGTAGGACCACGCCGCACCTGATCGGCAGCCAGAATTCAGGACCGCTCCGTTGGTAGTCGAGCTTAGCTCGGCTGGCCACGCCGCTCCATCTGTGGCAAGCTCGATTTTATTCAACGAGCTCAACAGGTATCTCGCCACCCGACATCGGGTGCCGTAGAGGCCAGCAGTTGAACCCAGTCTTTCGGTTCGGCGCACATGGACAGCGACTTCCAGGTGTTATGGGAGGACGACGACCGCATCTTTTGCCGGGCATCGCGCCAGGGCTCCGATGGTGGCCGCAAAATTGTGCTGGCCGTGCTTCCCGCCGAGCACGCCCCATCAACGAGCCGGGATCGCCTGGCTCACGAATATGCACTAAAGGACGAACTCGACAGCGCGTGGGCCTTGCGGCCGCTCGAACTTGTCAGTGAGGGCGGCCGGCCCGTGCTGCTGCTCGAGGAGCCCTGCGGCGAGCCGCTGGAGCGCCAGCTCCAAGCGCCCATGCAAGTGGGAACATTCTTGCATCTCGCCGTCCACATCACGGCGGCTCTTGGCAAGGTCCATCAGCGTGGGCTCGTGCACAAAGACATCAAGCCGCACAACATCATCGTGAATCGCGCGACCGGCGAAGTCAGACTCACGGGTTTCGGCATTGCCTCGCGACTCCCGCGCGAGCGCCAATCACCCGAACCGCCTGAGACCATCGCCGGCACCCTGGCCTATATGGCACCAGAGCAGACCGGACGAATGAACCGCTCGATCGACGCGCGCAGTGATCTATACGCGCTGGGCGTCACCTTCTATCAGATGCTCGCCGGCGCGCCCCCGTTTACCGCAGCCGATCCGATGGAATGGGTGCACTGCCATATCGCCAGGAGGCCTGTGCCACCCGCCGAGCGTCGGAAGCAAGTGCCCCATTTCCTTTCGGCCATCATCATGAAGCTGCTCGCCAAGACCGCCGAGGAGCGCTATCAGACCGCGGCCGGTCTGGAGAGCGATCTCCGGCGCTGCCTCGCCGCCTGGGAGGCTCGGCAGGGGATCGACGACTTCCCCCTGGGCGAGCGCGACATCCCGGACCGGCTGCTCATCCCCGAGACGCTCTATGGGCGCGCGCGAGACATCGAAGTCTTGCTCGCGGCCTTCGACCGTATGGTCCAGAGCGGCACGCCTGCGCTGGTGTTGGTCTCGGGATACGCCGGCATCGGCAAGTCAGCTGTCGTCAACGAGCTGCACAAGGTGCTGGTGCCCTCGCGCGGCCTGTTCGCCGACGGCAAATTCGACCAATACAAGCGCGACATTCCCTATGCCACACTGGCGCAGGCGTTCCGCAGCCTGCTCCGGGGCCTCCTGGCGAAGAGTGAGATCGAGCTGGCGCCCTGGCGCGATGCCCTGCACAAGGCGTTAGGCCCGAACGGCGGGCTATTGGTGGACCTCGTCCCCGAGCTGAGGCTCATCATCGGCGAGCCGCCGCGGGTACCCGACCTGGCTCTGCAGGATGCGCAAAGGCGCTTCCACCAAGTGGTGCGGCACTTCATCGGCGTGTTCGCGCGACCGGAGCATCCACTGGCGCTATTCCTCGACGACCTGCAATGGCTAGACTCGGCGACGCTGGACCTGCTCGAGGATCTGCTGACTCAGGCGGATGTGAGCCATCTGCTGATGATCGGCGCTTACCGCGATAACGAGGTCGACGCCGCGCATCCTCTGCGGCGCAAGATCGCCGCCATCAAGAATTGCAGCGGCATCGTTGAGGAGATCGCGCTAGCGCCGCTTGCCACCGAGCATGTCGGGCAGCTGATCGCCGACTCGTTGCGTTGCGAGCCGAGTTATGCCGCGTCCCTGGTGCAGTTAGTGCAGGAGAAAGCGGGCGGCAATCCGTTCTTCGCCATCCAGTTTCTTTACGAGCTCGTCGAGGAGCGTTTGCTTGCGTTCGATCATACGTCGTCGTGCTGGACGTGGGATCTCGATCTCATTCGCGCCAAGGGCTATACCGACAATGTGGTGGACCTCATGGTCGGCAAACTCGCGCGCCTTCCGGCCGACACGCAGGCAGCGTTGCAGCAGCTCGCCTGTCTCGGTAACACCGCCACGATCACGCTGTTGGCCCTTGTTCTGGGAAGATCGGCGGCTGAAGTCGACGCAGCGCTGTGGGAAGCCGCGCACGAGGAGCTGGTCGAGCGACGGCAAGGCTATTACAGATTCACCCACGACCGAGTGCAGGAAGCCGCCTATTCAAGCAAACCGGAAGCCGAGCGTGCGGAAGCCCATCTCGCCATCGGCCGGCTGCTCGTGGCGAATACTCCCACAGAACAGCACGGGGACGTGATCTTCGACATTGTCAATCAGCTCAACCGCGGCGTTGCGTTGATCACCTCACGAGACGAACAAGCGAAGCTGACCGAGCTCAACCTGCTCGCAGCCAAGCGCGCCAAAGCGTCCACCGCTTATGACTCGGCACTGACTTATCTCAATGCCGGCGCGGCACTGTTGCTGGAGGATTGCTGGGAGAGCAGGCATGAACTTGCCTTCTCGCTGGAGATCAACCGGGCAGAATGCGAGTTTCTGACCGGCGCGCTGGCGGAAGCGGAGCGACGCCTGATGGTTCTCTCAGCCCGTGCGGCCGGCCCTGTCGAGTTAGCCACGGTCTCATGCCTGCGTATCGATCTGTACACGAGGCTCGATCGGAGTAGCGATGCAATTGCTGTTGCTCTTGATTACCTCCGCCACCTGACCATCGACTGGCCCGCCCATCCGACGGAGGAGGAGGCGCGAGGTGAATACGACCGCGTCCGGTCCCAACTTGGCGGACGCCGTATCGAAGCTCTGATCGAACTGCCCTTGATGAGTGATCCGGTGTCTCTCGCAACTCTGGGCGTGCTGACCAGGCTGCTGCCGCCTGCACTATTCACGGATTTGAACCTCTTTTCCTTGACCGTTTGTCGAGCGGTTAATCTCAGCCTTGAGCACGGAAACTGCGATGCCTCGTGCGTTGCCTATATGAGGCTTGGGATGATTGCCGGTCCTCGCTTCGGCGACTACGAGGCGGGATCTCGGTTTGGTCTGCTCGGATATGAATTGGTCGAACGGCGCGGATTGACGCGATTTCATGCGCAGGCCTACATGCTCTTCGGAGCGCACCTCGCGCCATGGACGCGACATGTCCGGACTGCGCGTGATTCGCTGCTTCGGGCTTTCGATGTCGCAAACAAAACCGGCGACCTCACGTTCGCCGCGTACGCCCGCGTCAATCTGAATTCGAATCTGCTCGCGGCTGGTGACCCGCTCGCCGAGGTGCAACGCGAAGTCGAGAGTGGCCTCGCGTTTGCGAAAGCGGCACAGTTCGGGCTGGTCGTTGACGTTGTCGTCAGCCAACTGCAGCTCGTCCGAACCCTGCGGGGGCTGACGTCGAAATTCGGCTCCTTCGACGATGAGCAGTTTGAAGAGCTTCAGACGGAGCGCCGGTTCGCCGAGAATGCCAACCTCATGCGGGCGGACTGCTGGTATTGGATCCGAAAGCAGCAGGCGCGCTTTTTTGCAGGCGACTACGCGGCTGCGATTGAGGCCTCACAAAGGGCGCAGCGGCTGCTGTGGACGTCCATATCGCAGCTCGAAACCGCCGAATACGAATTCTATGGTGCATTGTCGCTCGCGATGGCCTGCGCTTCCGCCGCGCCTGCCCAGCACCGGGAGTACCTCGCGGCACTGGCGGCGCACCGGAGACACATCCAAATCTGGGCAAAGAATTGTCCGGAGAATTTCGAGAATCGCGCAGCGCTTGTCGAGGCGGAGGTCGCCCGCTTGAAGGGCCGCGAGCTCGATGCCGAGCGCCTCTATGAACACGCTATCCGCTCGGCCCGCGCCAATGGCTTTGTTCAAAACGACGCGCTTGCCAACGAACTCGCCGCACGCTTCTACGCGGCGCGCGGGTTTGAGAGAATCGCTCGTGCGTACTTGGCCGACGCTCGGCGTGCTTATTTGCGGTGGGGAGCTGATGGCAAGGTGCGGCAGCTCGACCGCGTCTATGCCCACCTGGCAGAGGAAACACCGGCGCCCGGCTCGACGAGCACGATCGGGGCCCCGCTGGAGCAGCTCGACCTCGCTACAGTCATCAAGTTGTCGCAAGCGGTCTCGGGCGCAATCGTCCGGGAGAAGCTGCTCAGCACCGTCATGCGCGCCGCTATCGAGCACGCGGGCGCCGAGCGCGGCCTGTTGGTTCTGTCGCACGGGGCTGAGTTGCGAATTGCCGCCGAAGCGACCACCGACGGCGACACGGTCGTCGTGCGGCTGCACGACGAGCCCGTGACTGCAGCGCTCCTGCCGGAGGCGATCCTCCACTACATCTTGCGTACGCGGGAGAGCATCATCCTCGATGATGCCGCAGCCCAGAAACCGTTTTCAGCGGATCCCTACATCATTCAGCGTCAAGCGCGCTCTGTTCTCGGCCTGCCGGTGATCGCTCATGCCAATTTCATCGGCGTGCTGTACCTGGAAAACAATCTGGCTGCGCATGTCTTCGCGCCGGGTCGGATCGCGGTGCTAAAGCTGCTCGCCTCGCAGGCGGCAATCGCGCTGGAGAATGCTCACTTGTACCAGGATCTCGCAGATCGCGAGGCTAGGATTCGGCGCCTGGTCGAGGCCAACATCATCGGGATTATCATCTGGGAGCTTGGAGGTCGGATTCTGGAGGCGAATGATGCGTTTCTCCGCATCGTAGGATACGATCGCGAGGATCTCATTTCGGGCCGCCTGCGCTGGACTGACCTTACACCGCCGGAGTGGCTCGACCGCCACATGCAATTGTGGATTCCGGAGCTGAAGATGATGGGGAGCGTGCAGCCGTTCGAGAAGGAATATTTCCGCAAGGACGGCAGCCGCGTGCCCGTGTTGATCGGCATGGCTGCATTCGACGAGCGACGAGATTACGGCGTCTCTTTTGTCGTCGACCTGACGGAGCGCAAGCGGTCGGAAGAGGCTCTGCGGCAGAGCGAGGAGCGCTTTCGCACCCTTGTACAATTCTCCTTCGACGTCTACTGGGAATCCGATGCGCAGCATCGCTTCACCCGCCAGGAGTTCGGCCAAGGTCTTGCCGACGCGCCGGCGCCTGGCTCTGAAATTGGGAAGACGTGGTGGGAAGTGCCCTATTTGGAGCCTGACGCGGAGGCCTGGCGCAAGCACCGGGAGACGCTCGATGCCCACCTGCCGTTCCGTGATTTCGAGCTGGCGCGGCCTACGCCTGACGGCGGCAAACGCTACGTGTCCATCTCGGGACTGCCGGTCCTCGACAATGCAGGGCGCTTCATCGGTTACCGCGGCGTCGGACGGGACACCACCGCGCGCAAGCAGGCCGAAGAGACCTTGCGGGAGGTGCAAAGGGAATTGGCGCATGCGAACCGCCTCGCCACCATGGGTGAGCTCACGGCCTCGATCGCCCATGAAGTGAGCCAGCCGATCGCTGGCGCATCGATGAATGCCGATGCCGCCCTGCGTTACTTGAACAGAAACCCGCCGGATGTTGGGAGAGCCAGGGACATGCTCGGTTATGTTGTGAACGACAATGATCGAGCCCGCGACATCATCGGGCGGATACGTGATCTCATCAAAAAAGCACCGCCCCTGAAGGATCGCCTGGATATCAACGAGGCGATCCGGGACGTGATCGAGCTCGCCCGCAGCGAAGCGCTGAAGAACGACGTCGCGATGCAGACGGAACTCGGAGACGGTTTGCCACTCGTCGAAGGTGATCGCGTCCAATTGCAGCAGGTGATCCTCAACCTGATGGTCAATGCCATCCAAGCCATGGGCACTGTCGCGAGGGGATCGCGAAACGTGCTCATTACGACCGCTCGGGCGGAATCTGACGGCATTATCGTCGCGGTGAAGGATTCGGGACCAGGATTGGCCCCAGACGCTCTCAAGCGCATATTCGACCCCTTCTACACGACGAAGCCTGACGGTCTGGGGATGGGACTGTCGATCTGCCGCTCGATCATCGAAGCGCATGCCGGGCGCTTGTGGGTGACCTCCAATGCGGCCCATGGCGCGACTTTCCACTTCACGGTGCCAGCCCATCCGGGCAGCGCGTCGTGACGATCCCGCATGGTTGCTTTTGAAACCCCGCTCCGGCGTTCACGCCAGTTCCGATGTGTCAATCTGGAGTGGGCCTGGGGCCGGACAGGGGCGAATTCAAGATTTGGCGGCATTCGTCCTTCGAAAGCCCGGCATAGCTCGCCCGCAACCATCTCAAGTCGATCTTCTCGAAGACGGGAGCGCACCGCCAGTCGGAGCTGGTCACGCTGGTTTCGCAGTTGGGGTGAGCATTTGGCTTGTGCCGTAGGCGCTCACGGATATCGCCCGAGCGCGAAAGAACCTCGACCTTTTCGGCCCTTCAGCTGAAGGGTGGCGGCCTTAGCGGTTCGCGCTCCACCTTCATTTTCGGGTCCGAGCCGCCACGGACACGTTCATCAGCAAGAGAAGCAACGCGCTGCTCGCCTCGTACCTCGCCACCACGCGTTTCCTCGCTCTTCCTCGCATGATGGCTTTGCGGTCGCGGGAGCCAATACTCCACTCCCAGCCCCGCGAACGTTTGCGCATCTCGAGCTCGAAGAACGAGAAGTCGTCCAAGCCCACGACATTGTCTCCCAACGAGTTTGACGCCATTCCGCGACTTAACGACCTGCCGGCACCTTGTCCCACACGGGGGCAAGACCGCCGCCGTGCAATGGGGGGCCGCGGGAAGCGATATGCCATCCCCCTTTGGGTGCGCCTCCCCCAAATGGGCCACGCCAGGAAAAACAATGGCGGGTCGGCTCTGGGGTTAACCAAGGGCGTCAATGACGCCGAGCCTCGGCCAGCCGAGGAGGTCACAGGCGCTGCCTCCTCCCATGCCACCGACCCTGACCTTGCTGAAAGGCCGCTAACTTCAATTCCCTGGTTACTGGAATTCTGCAGGGAAAACGCGGCTAAAGCGCCACCCCTGGGCGAGGGCCGGGTGAAACGCCCTGAAAATTCAAGCCTTTGGTAGCCAAAGCATGCCATCTCGGAACAGGGAAATTTCGATCGCGAACTGGGACCTGCGGCAGCGTTAGCAGGCAACCGGCAAGTGTTCATCGCGCCACCTGCCTGTGGTGTCGCAAGCACCGCGAAAGTGGCTTGCCTTGCGTGTTCAATACGCAGCAAAGACCACAAGCGACCGGCTCGAACTCCGCTATGAGATCCGTTGAGAGTTATTCACGGAACGTCCCCTCGGCGCGACTCGCACCTGGAAGCCGGCCATCCTTCAGAAAGAGTACGTTAGATGTGGAGGAGAAAATCCTGACTGGTCAGTGTATTCGCAGTTACATTGGTCAAGACAATTTCCATATCCGCCGCCCCTTCGCTCTGCGCAGTGGCCGAGCTGTTGACGTAGACAATCGTATTCGCGCCGCTCTGAATCCACCCGATACTGTGCGCGGCGACTTGGGCGCTCCCGCTTAGCAAGCCTTGGACACTCGTCACCCCCGCGATCGCCGAGGTGTCGATGATGTCTGTACCATGAACGAAATCACTGATCGTGTCGTGGCTTGCAACCGTGGAATCGGAAACCGCAGCGAATACGAATTGGTCGCTTCCCGCTCCTCCTATTAACGTGTCGGCACCTCCTCGGCCCTGGATCACGTCGTCTCCTGCTTGCCCATCCAGCGTGTTGCTGCCGGCATCGCCAAAAATGAAGTCAGCGAAGGATGACCCACGGACGGCATTCACGCCGGTGAAGGTATCTGTCCCAATGCCTGCGAGGTCACCGGAGGCCGTCCCGCGAGAGTTGCCAGCGGCGAGGTCGACTGTCACCCCATCCAGCGCATTGTAGAACGCAATCCGGGTATTGCCGTTTCCTGTGATGGCATCATTGCCGTCCATTCCCTCGAACTCGTTGAGGGTGCCGAAATCGCCGGCGTTTGCACCTGAAGTGCCAAAGCTGGTTGCGACATAAGTATCGTCGAAATTGGTCCCACGGATCGCTTCAATAGATCGGAGGGTATCCGTTCCGATGGAAGCGTCGCCGGCCACCACGCCTGACGCCATATCGACTTGAATACCTGAAACCGAACCGTCGTTGTTGTAGAACGCCCTGTCGAAGCCAGTTTTACCGTCGATGAAGTCATTGCCGCCGCGACCGGCAAAATCTTCCGCTGTACCATTCGGATTGTTGGAGCCGGTGATGGTATCGGCGAAGGAGGACCCTGACACCGAACTAACGCCCGAGAAGCTGTCGGTGCCTACCGACGCATCGCCGGTTGCGGTACCCGACGCGCCGCTGGTGGTGCTGGTCCAGCTATTGAGGCCAAACGTGATCGTCACGGGACCGGTTGCATTGGTGTAGATCAGCCGCGTGTTGCCGTTGCCGGTAATGGCATCGTCACCACCAAGTCCCTCGAACTGGTTGAAGCTGCCGTTGTTGCCGACGTTAAGAGCGCCTGCGAGGCCGTATCCCGTTGCCACATAGGTGTCGGCAAGGACGGTTCCCTGGATGGCCTCGATCGAACGCAGCGTGTCCGTACCGATCGAGGAGTCGCCCGTGGCCGTGCCGGACGCCATGTCAATGGTGACACTGCCGGTCGATAGATAGATGTTGTTGTAGCTGGCGGTATCGAATCCGCCGCGACCGTCAATCGCGTCGTTGCCGCCAAGCCCGGTAAATATCTCGTTGATGCCGCTTCCCGACAAGGAATCGGCGAACATCGTGCCCATGACGGCATTGACGCCCGTGAACGTATCGCTTCCGACCGAGACGTCCCCGGTAGCCGTGCCGGCTGCTATATCCACCACGACGCCTGCGGTCGCATTGTTGAATCCGAGGCGCGTGTTACCGTTGCCGGTGATGACGTCGTTGCCGCCCTCGCCGGTGAACTCATTGAAGGTGCCCAATGATCCAGAGTTCGTGCTGGTGTTGCTAAATCCGGAGGCGCTGTAGGTATCGGCAAAATTGGTGCCGCGGACAGCTTCGATCGACACAAGAGTATCGGTGCCGACAGTGGCATCTCCGGTCAGGGTGCCAGCCGCGAGATTGACAGTGATTCCTGACGTGGTGGTCGGATCGTTATTGTAGTCGACGCGGTCGAAGCCGCCGCGGCCATCGATCACGTCGTTGCCAACGAACCCCGCAAACACCTCGACCGTGCCGAATCCATTGTTGCTTCCGAAAAGAGTATCGGCGAACGAAGAGCCCCAAACGGCAAGAATCCCCGAGCCAACAAACGTGTCGTGACCAACGGAGCCATCGCCATCCGCCGCTCCGGCTGCGATGTCGACAGTCACACCGGCGGTGGCGCTCACATAGGAGACCCGCGTCAGAGCCGCGCCTAAAGGATTCACGTCACTCAGAATGGTGTCGTTGCCACCGCGGCCCTCGAACTCGTTGAACCCGATCGGCGTACCGGGCGTACCGGTGCCCCCGGCGAAACCGGTCGCATTGAAGGTGTCCGCAAAATCACTGCCAACCACGGCTTCGATCGCGACCAGCGTATCGGTACCCGCTCCCGGTCCGGATACCGTTCCCGCCGCAAGGTTCACGGAGATCCCGCCCGTGGCATCGGTATAGACAGCGCGGTCAAAATCGGCCCCGCCATCGAGCAGATCGTTGCCGCCGAATCCCTGAAGCCGATCATTTCCGGCGAGGCCGGAAATTGCATCCGCTTGACTCGTTCCGAGCAGCATATCCGAGCCCGAGGTGCCGTTGGTGGCGTTGGGAAAGATGAAGTCGCTCTGCTGGAGGCTTGTTACACCTATCAGCGTCAGGGTATTCCCGCTTCCGACATCGATGATGGTGTTGCCGCCGCTCACCGTTGCCTTCGATTGAACATCTGCGAGCGTGAAGAAGCCTGACAACCCTGTCAGATCGATCGTGTCGCCTTGGGTACGGTTAAAGTCCGTGATGGTGTCTGCTCCGTCACCATCGGCGTAGACAAAGGTGTCGGCGCCGTTCCCGCCGGTCAAGGTATCGGCGCCACCGCGGCCGTCGATCCGATCATTGCCGTCCCTGCCGTCGAGGGCATTGGCATTGGCATCGCCCAGAATGACGTCAGCGAAAGCTGAACCGCGGACGGCATTCACGCCGGTGAACGTGTCTGTCCCGACACCTGCGAGGTCATCGGAGGCCGTCCCGTGGGAATTGCCGGCGGCGAGGTCGACAGTCACCCCATCGAGAGCATTGTAATATGCGATGCGGGAATTGCCGTTGCCGGTGATCGTGTCATTGCCGGCCATTCCCTCAAACTCGTTGAGGGTACCGAAATCGCCGACATTTGCGCCGGAGACGCCGAAACTGGTCGCGACATAAGTGTCGGCGAAGCCGGTTCCGCGGATCGCTTCGATGGATCGGAGGGTGTCCGTTCCGATCGAAGCGTCGCCGGTCACCATGCCCGAAGCCATATCGATTTGAATACCCGACGCCGAACCATCGTTGTTGTAGAACGCCCTGTCGAAGCCAGTTTTACCGTCGATGAAGTCATTGCCGCCGCGACCGGCAAATTCCTCCGAGGTGTTGTTTGGATTGTTCGAGCCGGTGATGGTGTCGGCAAATGACGACCCCGACACCGAGCCGACACCGGAGAAGGTGTCGGTGCCTACGGACCCATCACCGGTTACGGTACCCGACGCGCCGCTGGTGGTGCTGGTCCAGCCGTTGAGAGCGAAAGTGATCGTCACGGGGCCGGTTGCATTGGTGTAGATCAGACGAGTGTTGCCGTTGCCGGTGATGATGTCGTTACCGCCCATTCCCTCGAATTGATTGAAGGTGCCATTGTTGCCGACATTGGCATAGGGAAGGCCGGTCGCGGGATCGATAGCGCCGGTGACGCCGAAATTAGTCGCGACATAAGTGTCGGTAAAATGAGTGCCCTGAATGCCTTCGATTGAACGCAAGGTGTCGGTGCCGCTCGAGGCATCTCCGGTCAGCGTTCCAGCTGCAAGGTGAACGCTGATCCCCCCCGTCGTGAAGGTCAGGTTGGCATATTGCGCCGTGTCGAAGCCGCCTTTTCCGTCGATGAAATCATCGCCGGCAAGGCCCATGAAGTTCTCATTGGCGCCGCTTCCAGCAAAGGTGTCGGCAAACATCGAGCCCATGACGGCGTTGACGCCGGTGAATGTATCGGTACCCACGGAGGCATCGCCGGTTGCAGTGCCCGCGAGGAAATCGACAGTCACGCCGGCGGTTGATTGCGTATACTGGAGTCGGGTGTTGCCGTTGCCGATGATGCCATCGTTGCCGCCCATGCCTTCGAAATTGTTGAAGGTGCCGCTCGATCCGGCATTGGTGCTGGTGCCGCTGAAACCAGCGGCATCGTAAGTATCGGCGAAGTTGGTGCCGCGGACGGCTTCCACTGAACGCAGCGTATCGGTCCCGATTGTCGCGTCGCCAGTGACGGTACCGGCCGCAAGATTGACAATTAAGCCCGTGGTGGTGGTGGCGTCGTTGTTGTAGACGGCAAAATCGTAGCCGCCGCGGCCATCGATCAGATCGTTGCCGGCACGAGCCTCATATTGCTCGAAAGTGCCGTTCGGATTGTCGCTGCCCCGCAGCGTGTCTCCAAATGCTGACCCAATGACCGAATTGACATTGGTGAAGGTGTCGTTGCCGACTGATGCATCGCCGTTCGCTGTTCCCGCGGCGAAATCAACGACCACTGCCGCTGTCGCGCTGACATAGGAAATGCGGGTCAGAATCTCTCCGGAAGGATTGACCGTGCCGGCGATGATGTCATCTCCCCCCATGCCTTCGAAGCTGTTGAAGCCAATTGGCGTGCCAGGCACCCCGGAATTGCCGCTGAAACCGACCGCCGAGTAGTGATCGGCAAAGTTGCTGCCCTGGATGGCTTCGACACCGACCAGACTGTCGGTGCCGACACCCGGACCCGTCACGGTTCCTGCCGTCAGATCGGCGGTGATGCCCCCGGTCGCGTCGACATAGACCGCTCGATCAACGCCCGACAAACCGTTGAATGTGTCATTACCGCCGAAGCCTTGGAAGGCATCGTTCCCGGCGGTCCCTGTCAGGGTGTTGTCGCCAGCATCGCCGAGAATGGCGCCGGGCACGCCGACAGAATAGACCACCGCGCCGCTGGTTGCGGTGTTGCCAGCCGCATCGCTCACCCGGGCGGTCAGCGCGTTCGGGCCGCTGTTGAGCGTGACCGTGGTGCTCCAGGTCCCGTTGCCCTGCACGATGGCGGTGCCGATTGCGGTGGTGCCGTCCAGGATGGTGACGGTGGCGCCGGCATCGGCAACGCTCACCGTGCCGGTGATGGTCTGGCTGGCCTGGTTGACGGGTCCGCCGGTGCTGGTGATGGCGACCGTCGGTGCCGTGGTGTCGAGCGTGAAGCTCAGCGCTGCGCTCGTCGAACCGTTGCCGGCGACATCGCTGAACTGCGCCGTGATCTGTTTGGTGCCATCGGCTCCGAGATCGCCGTCGGATACGGTCAGGCTGACGCTGCCTGCCGTCACGTCGGCGGCTGTGATCACATGCGTGACCGGGTGCGCCAGCGGCGAGCCGCCCAGCAACAGCCGCACGGTATCGCCGATGGCATCGGTCGGGTTCAGCGCCACCGTGAAGCTCGGCGAGGTCGCCGAGGTAATGTTGTCCGTGCTCGAGGTACCAGTATCCAAACCCGACGTCAGATCTGGGGTGCCACCGGTCGGTGCCGTCGTGTCGAGGGTGAAGTTTAGCGAGGCCGAGCCAATATTGCCAAAAGTGTCGGTTTGGCTCGCGACGATGGTGTGCGGTCCGTCGGCCAGCCCGCTCGGCGTAAACGACCAGGCGCCTTGCGCATCAGTGGTCACTGTCGCCGCGATCAAGCTGCCGTCGATGGTGAAGTGCACCACCGTGTTGGCGAGGCCGGTGCCGCTCAGCGCCGGGTTGGCGGTGACATGGTCGGTGGCCGAAGTGCCGGTGTCGGCAACCAGGGCCTCGGTCACGGTCGGGCCGGTGGTGCTGAGCGTGTAGACCACCGCGCCGCTGGTCGCGGTATTACCGGCCGCGTCGCTCACCCGAGCCGTCAGCGAGTTCGGGCCACTGCTGAGCGTGACCGTGGTGCTCCAGGTCCCGTTGCCCTGCACGATGGCGGAGCCAATCGTCGTGCTGCCGTCCAGGATGGTGACGGTGGCGCCGGCATCGGCGACGCCCACCGTGCCGGTGATGGTCTGGCTGGCCTGGTTGACCGGTCCGCCGGTGCTGGTGATGGCGACCGTCGGTGCCGTCGTGTCCAGGGTGAAGCTCAGCGATGCGCTCGTCGAGCTGTTGCCGGCGGCATCGCTGAACTGGGCCGTGACCTGTTTGGTGCCATCGGCTCCGAGATCGCCAGCGGATACCGTCAGGCTGACGTTGCCTGCCGTCACGTCGGCGGCCGTGATCATCACCCGCCGCGCCTTCACCACGATGCTGTCGCTGACCGGGCTTGCCGCGCTCGCCGGGTTCTCTCCGCTGCGCTTCGTCTCTGAGGCCATGGCACAGTCGGCCGGCGATGTAGCGAAGCCCGTGTCGCTGCCCGACATGGCGCTCGGCCCGAAGGATGCCGCCGTCACCATCACCGAATACGCCTCAATGACCTGCCCACACTGCGCCGCCTTCAATGAGCAGGTGTTCCCGAAGATCAAGAAGGAATACATCGACACGGGCAAGGTGCGTTACATCTTCCGCGAGTTCCCGCTCGATATCAAAGCCGCCGCCGGCTCGATGCTGTCGCGCTGCATCGCCAAGGACGACGCGCCCAAATACTTCGCGGTCACCGACATGCTGTTCCGCCAGCAGAACGACTGGGTGATGAAGAACACCACCGAGACCCTGACGCGGATCGGCAAGCAGGCCGGCCTCACCCAGCAGCAGGTCGAAGCCTGCCTGAAGGACCAGGCGCTGCTCGACAAGATCGCCGCCGACCAGAAATATGCCAGCGACGTGTTGAAGGTGGATTCGACGCCGACCTTCTTCATCAACGGCGAGAAGATCAAGGGCGAGACCTCGTTCGAGGATTTCGCCAAGAAGATCAATCCGCTGCTGAAGAGCTGATTCGCACGCGACAATCCTGATTCGCGCATCTAAAGCCGTATCTTTCCCGGGATAAATCCCTTGGGAAAAGCGGCTTTCGCCGGTTGCCCTCGCGGCGCACCACGGCCATTGTCCAGCCGCATGAGGCGCCTCGCGCGACTCACCCAGAGAGCGACATTGCCTTCCATGGTATTGTCCCGGCAGGGGGATTCGCGCCTGCCAACAGAGATGCGTGCTTATGAAAATCACCCGCCTGCGCCTTCACGGCTTCAAGTCCTTCGTTGAGGCCACGGACTTCGTCATCGAGCCCGGCCTGACCGGCGTGGTCGGCCCCAACGGTTGCGGCAAGTCGAATCTCGTCGAAGCGCTGCGCTGGGCGATGGGCGAGACCTCGTACAAGTCGCTGCGTGCCGCCGACATGGACGCGGTGATCTTTGCCGGCTCCGGCAACCGTCCGGCGCGCAACCACGCCGAAGTGACGATGACGATCGACAATTCCGATCGCACCGCGCCGGCGGCGATGAACGACAGCCAGTTGCTCGAAATCTCCCGCCGCATCGAGCGTGAAGCCGGCTCGGTCTATCGCATCAACGGCCGCGACGTGCGCGCCCGCGACGTGCAGATCCTGTTCGCGGATGCCGCTACGGGCGCGCGTTCGCCGGCTCTCGTCCACCAGGGCAAGATCGGCGAAATCATCCAGGCCAAGCCCGAGCAGCGCCGCCGCGTGCTGGAAGACGCCGCCGGCGTTGCAGGCCTGCATGCCCGCCGTCATGAGGCCGAGCTGCGGCTGAAGGCCGCCGAAACCAACCTCACCCGTGTCGAGGACGTGATCGGCCAGCTCGCAGGACAGATGGAAGGCCTGAAGAAGCAGGCCCGCCAGGCCGTGCGTTATCGCGAGGTCGCGGCCAAGGTCCGCAAGGCCGAAGCCACCCTGTTCCATCTGCGCTGGATCGGCGCCCATGCCGACGTCAACGAATCCGGCCAGACCCACGATCTCGCCGTCCGCGAGATGGCCGAGCGCACCCAGCACCAGGCCGAAGCCGCCCGCATCCAGGCGATC
>NZ_JALBGZ010000449.1:0-5399 GCF_023006515.1 Bradyrhizobium sp. PRIMUS42 | reverse complement strand
AGACGTTCTCGGTCCGCCGGGTCGCGACGTCGGCGAGCACGCGGCCGTATTTGTCGGGGCCGAGATTGGTGATGATCACGCCGCCCTGGCCGACCAGATCGCGCAACGCGCGCGCCGCGGCTTCCGCCTTGTCCAGTTCCTCCTGGCAGGATGCCTTTAGTTCGGGCGCATCGATGCCGCGCAGCCGAACGCGCACGACGCGATCGCGACCCTCGCGCTGACGAACGCGCGCAAGGAAGGTGTCGCCGTCGATGGTGCGAAGCACATCCACGGGCTCGCGGACATCGGGATGGCCCGCCTGCTGGAGAACGATCTCGGCATCCCCGGTGTGCTCGCCATCGGTCCGCGGAACAAGCCAACCCACTCCATGGCGGAAGGTGAGCACGACGGCCAGCATGATGCTCACCACGAACATCCACGGCAACAGTCCGGCGAAGTGCCGACCGAACGGCGAACCGCCGAACTGTGGCCGATAGGTTTTGGGTCGGTCCCGGAAACGCATCAACTCACGCTAAGACTGAGTCGGGGAACTCACAAGCGAGGCCACAGCGGGCCGGACCCCGAAACAACCTCTGCAGGAAATGTCCTAACACCACCACGCCGGCCGTAGTTCTACTGGAATTCCGCGAATCTTTCCCAATTCTCAATCATTGGTTGCGAAGACGTGTTAGAGGTAACGCGAGGGAGATTGCTGTGGGGTCATTCAGGTTTCGCATCGGAACAAAGCTCGGTATCGTCACGGGCGTGAGCATTGTGTTGGTCTGCGGCATGCTGACCAACCAGATCCTCGGCAACCGGTCGATCGCCGAATCCAATCGTTTGGTCACGATCAACTATCTCAACAAGGGCAATGCGCAGGCGGCGCAAACGGCAATGACGCGGGCGCAGCTCGCAGCGCTCGAGATCGGTTCCGCTTCGACAACCGGAGAAGTCGACAAGTCCCTCGATATGCTTCGCACGCGAGCGGGCGAAGCCGGCGTGGAAATCGATGCCGCCACGGACCGGGCGACTCGGAAGGTCACCCAGGACGCCTATCGCGAGACCAAGAAATTTGTCGATGCGTATCTGGCCAGTGGCATTGAACTGGCCGGCGCGCAGAAGACCGTCATCGGCGCCGCGTCCGGCAGCGCCAGGACCGCAGCCGAAGCGGCGAAAGCAGGCATTCTCGCAGAACATATGCGGCCGGCCGCTCTGGAGGTCAGCAAGCGCATCGACGACCTGGTCGGCGTTGCCAACGAATTCGCCGCGCGCCGCAAGGGTGAGATGCTCACGGAACTGGATCGCGTCGCCAACTTCGCGTTGATCGTCGGCGTGTTCGTCGTCCTGATGTTGATCGGCTCCGCCGTGTTCTCCGTGCTGAGCATCGCCCGCCCGATCCGGCGCATCGGCGACGTGCTTCTCCAGCTCGCCGGCGGCAACAAGGCGGTCGAGATCCCCTATACGCGCCGTGGCGATGAAGTCGGCGACAACGCCCGCACGGCTCAGACCTTCAAGGAAAACCTGATCCGCATCGATCTGATGGAAGCCGAGCAGAAAAATCAGGAAGCCGCTGCAGCGGCTCGGCGCAAGGAGGAGATGACCAAGCTCGCCGGCGTGTTCGAAGCCGCGGTCGGCGGCATCATCGACTCCGTATCGGCAGCTTCCCAACAGCTCGAGGCTGCCGCTGGCACGCTGTCCGGAACCGCGGAGGAGACTCAGCAGCTCTCCGGCATGGTCGCGGCGGCCTCGGAGGAGGCGTCGACCAATGTCGGCGCCGTGGCGTCTGCCGCGGAAGAGATGAGCACGTCGGTCGTCGAGATCGGCCGCCAGGTCCACGATTCCAGCCGCATCGCCAGCGAAGCGGTCGAACAGGCCAAGCGCACCGACGTCCGGATCAACGAACTGCTCAAGGCGGCAGGCCGAATTGGTGATGTCGTCAAATTGATCACCGCGATCGCCGAGCAGACCAACCTCCTGGCGCTGAACGCAACGATCGAAGCGGCGCGCGCCGGCGAATCCGGCCGCGGCTTTGCGGTCGTGGCGAGCGAAGTCAAGGCGCTCGCGGCGCAAACCGCGCGAGCAACCGAGGAAATCAGCACGCAGATCGCCGGCATGCAATCGGCGACCGAGGACTCCGTCGGAGCGATCAAGGAAATCGGCGCGACCATCGCGCGCATCTCGGACATTTCGACAACCATTGCTGCGACGATCGAAGAGCAGGGTGCAGCGACGGCCGAGATTGCACGAAACGTCAGCGAAGCCGCCAAGGGCACCGTCGAAGTCGCGGACAAGATCGCCCAGGTCAGTCATGGCGCGAGCGCCACCGGCGCTGCATCTGGGCAGGTGTTGTCATCGGCGCGTTCGTTGTCGAGCGAAAGCAGCCTCTTGAAGACGGAAGTCGAGAAGTTCCTCAATACCGTGCGCGCAGCATGAATCTACAAAGCAGCAACATATCTCCGACGCTTGCTGCACATCGATAGCGCCTCCGGGATTTCCCGGAATTGTTCGGCACCGCCAGCAACTGTAGGTTGGATTGTACATCACGAGCAATCGCTAGTGGAACTCCTAGCCATGGGCCCCCGACATGAACCTCGACGCTACCTCAGCCGCTTCGCTCGAACGACTGGCCGATCTCGTTCGCCAGCAGCACAGTTCCCTCGACACCATGCTGCTGTCGCCAGTGGGCGAATTCCAGACCAGAGCCGTCACCCTCGCGACGCTGATGCGCGAAGTGACGGACTGCCTCGCAGAGGATTTCCAGCATCGCCCCGCGCAAGACTTTCCGATGCTCTATTTCGCATGCGGCAAAGCCAGGGTCGGATCGACCGCCCTCAGCAATCTGTTCGGCATGACCGGCATGCCGTCATACTATCAGCCGCTGAAAGCGATCTTGCGCGAAGCGCTCATCGGCCGTCCGCTCACGCCCTGGGTCATCCCCTCGGCGACCGACGAGCCGCACATCTTCAGCAAGGAAACGATCGGGCCCTACGTGCTCGCCGAAAGCTTGTTCAATCCACTGCAGCTCCTGATCGAGGCGGGCTATCCGCGGCATCGTCTGCGTCTCATCATGCTCGATCGCGAGCCGGCGAGTTCGCTGGCGTCCTGGCTCGAAAAGCTGATCTCGCGCGCGCCTGAAGATACATTGCTGCGGCACTATGTCGTCGCCGCACTCAGCGCGGCCCACGTCGCAAGCTACGCCCGGCAACAAGGCGTTCCCGTCACTCACTACGTCTACGAGGCGAGCAAGGAGGCTCTGTCGTCGGTGCGCGTCCTGTTCGACCGCCTCGGCCTTTCCAGCAGCTTTACCGAGAACGCCGTGACATCGTGGCAAGAGCCGGGGGACGCGCAAGCCAACAACGCGCGCGTCATCTTCCCGAGCGAAGCGACGATCTACAAGGTCCCCAATCTGCATACGTCCGATAGCGCCTATCGCTACCAGCGCCGCGCGACGGCCTCGATGAGCAACACTCAGTTGGAGCTTCTGGAACGCTGCGGTGTCAATGACGTCTATCGAGCCTCGGTCGCGGCGTGCGTTCGCGATCTCGACCTGAACGCGGCGACGTCGGCGCACCTGTTCGGCGACTGGGTCGCCGAGGCTGCGTGATCAGCATGCTGGATAGTCCCACGGCCACCGAACCCGCCCTCGCCGAAAGAGCGGGGGGCGAGAAGCTTCATGCCGCCAGCCATCTTCGACGCCTGGAGGCGGAAAGCATCCATATCCTGCGGGAGACCGCAGCCGAATTCCGCAGGCCGGTCATGCTCTACTCGATCGGCAAGGACTCCTCGGTGCTGCTGCATCTGGCGATGAAAGCGTTTCATCCCGGCAAGCCACCGTTTCCCCTGCTGCACGTCGACACCACCTGGAAATTCCGCGAGATGATCGCGTTTCGCGACCGCCGCGCGCGCGAACTCAGCGTCGAACTGATCGTCCACACCAACAAGGACGGATTGAGCCAGGGAATCGACCCCTTCACCCACGGCTCGGCGCGCTACACCGACGTCATGAAGACGCAGGCGTTGCGGCAGGCGCTCGACCTCCACGGCTTTGACGGCGCAATCGGCGGCGCGCGGCGCGACGAGGAAAAGTCGCGCGCCAAGGAGCGCGTATTCTCGCACCGAAGCGCGGCGCATCGCTGGGATCCCAAGAACCAGCGCCCCGAGCTGTGGAGCCTGTACAACACGATGCTCGCGCCCGGCGAGAGCATGCGGGTGTTTCCGCTCTCGAACTGGACCGAGCTCGACATCTGGGACTACATCCTGCTCGAGGACATCCCGATCGTTCCGCTTTATCTGGCGGCTTCACGCCCGGTGGTCGAGCGCGACGGCGCGCTGATCATGGTCGACGACGAACGGATGCCGCTGCTTGCCGGCGAGGAGCCGCGCTGGCGTTCGGTCAGATTTCGCACCCTGGGCTGCTATCCGCTCAGCGGCGCCACGGTGTCGACGGCGGCAACGCTGCCCGAGATCGTCCGGGAGATGATGGCCTCGCGCACCTCCGAGCGGCAGGGACGCATGATCGACCGGGACAGTCCGGCATCGATGGAGCGCAAGAAAGCGGAAGGCTACTTCTGATGTCCTATCACGAGGCTCCCACGATCGCCGCCTCCGGTGCGCCGCGGCTGGATCAGGATGATCGTCCGACGCTGCGTGTCGTCACCTGCGGCAGTGTCGACGACGGCAAGAGCACCCTGGTCGGCCGGTTGCTCTACGATTCCAAGACGCTGCTCGACGATCAGCTCGACGCGCTGGCGTCCGAGAGCCGGACCGCTGGCACCACCGGCGGCGATCTCGATTTCGCGCTGCTGGTCGATGGCCTGCAGGCGGAACGTGAGCAGGGCATCACGATCGACGTCGCCTACCGCTTCTTCGCAACCAGGCTGCGCCGCTTCATCGTTGCCGACACGCCGGGACATGCGCAATACACCCGCAACATGGCGACCGGTGCCTCCAACGCCGATCTCGCCGTGGTGCTGGTCGACGCCCGCAAGGGCGTGATCACGCAGACGCGGCGCCACAGCCACATCCTTTCGCTGCTCGGCATTCGCCACGTCGTGCTCGCCGTCAACAAGATGGACCTGATCGGATTCGACGGGGATCGCTTTGCGGCCATCACCGCCGAATATCTCACGATGGCCGGGCAGCTCGGAATCTCGCAGGTCCAGTGCATTCCGGTCGTGGCGCCCGGCGGCGACAACATCGTCGCCGCCAGCACGCAGATGCCCTGGTACACCGGGCCGACCGTCACGGCCTATCTGGAATCGGTCGACGTCTCCGGCGACGTCTCGCAGCGGCCGTTCCGGCTGCCGGTGCAATGGGTCAACCGGCCGAATGCTGAGTTTCGCGGCTTCTGCGGGCGGATCGCCAGCGGAACGATCGCGATCGGCGAGACTATCGCCGTGCAGCCTTCGGGCCGCCAGACG
>NZ_JALBGZ010000448.1:0-5403 GCF_023006515.1 Bradyrhizobium sp. PRIMUS42 | reverse complement strand
GGACCGAGAACGTCTCGGCGGCGTTGCTCGCCGGCGGTTTTGCGCGGAGCTACAATGGCGGCCATCGCGACGGCTGGTGCACACGCAGCTGGCGCTTCTGGTAACGCAAGAGCCGCGTCGATGGACGCGGCTCTTGCGTGTCCTGCGTTGATCCCGGCGCTCAGCGCGCCACGACCACCGTCGTGCCGACCGAGACGCGGCTGTAGAGATCGGTGATGTCGTCGTTGAGCATGCGGATGCAGCCGTAGGAAACGAAGCCGCCGACCGAGCCTGGCACATTGGTGCCGTGGATCGCATACTCGCCGCCGGCCAGCGTCATCGCCGCAACGCCCATCGGGTTGCGGGGCGAGCCGCCCGGAATGACGTCGGGAAGCTGCGGCTTGTCGCGCTTCACTTCGGCCGGAGGCGACCAGGCCGGGTTACGGTACTTGCCGTCGATGCGGGTGGTGCCGGCCCACTGCTTGCCGGACTTGCCGACGCCGACCGGATAGCGCACGGCGTGGCCGTTATCGAGGATGAGATAGAGTTTGCGCTCGTTGGTTTTGACCACGATGGTGCCCGGCGAATAGTCGCCCGGATGTGCCCCCACCATTTCCGGCCGCGCCTCCGCCGCCGTCGACATCAAGAGCCCTGCCCCGATGGTGGCGGTCAGCGCCATGGCGATCCTGATCGACATCAATACTTCCCCTTGCCCCGAAAGAACCGTTCCAAATCTACGCAAACCCGGCAATCGCTGCCTTGCCCAGACATTCTTAACCGCGCCCGTTAACCGGATGGTTTCCAAGCGAGGCCTCTAGGGGCCAGCCAGCAGGGGGAACAAAGGAAATGTTCGAAATAAAGTAAATGACCTGAAAACAACACTCAGGAGGAAAGATGCGGCCGTGCCGCTGCGCGCTCTGACAGGTGCGTGAGCGTGTGAACGGCTGTTGTTTGTGGGACCGCGCGAACTGGGTTGCTCTCGTGTCCCGGACGCGGCGCGGCACGAAGTGACACGACGCAGAGCCGGGACACAGCTCTTTGCGCGTGGAGGCATGGGCCCCGGCTCAGCAGCGCACCGCTAGGATGCGCTGCGCTGCGTCCGGGGCACTAGAGCTTTCTTACGCCCCCTTCTTGTTCTGCCGGTTCTTGACGAGGTCGTCGACCACGGCGGGATCCGCCAGGGTCGAGGTGTCGCCCAGGCTGCCCGGCTCGTCCTCGGCGATCTTGCGCAGGATGCGGCGCATGATCTTGCCGGAGCGGGTCTTGGGCAGGCCGGGCGCGAACTGGATCTGGTCGGGCGAGGCGATCGGGCCGATCTCCTTGCGCACCCAGGTGACGAGCTCCTTGCGCAGGTCCTCGGTCGGCTCGATGCCGGCCATCAGGGTGACATAGGCGTAGATGCCCTGGCCCTTGATGTCGTGCGGGAAGCCGACCACCGCGGCCTCCGAGACTTTCTCGTGCGCCACCAGCGCGCTCTCGACTTCCGCGGTGCCCATGCGATGGCCGGAGACGTTGATGACGTCGTCGACGCGGCCGGTGATCCAGTAATAGCCGTCGGCGTCGCGCCGGCAGCCGTCGCCGGTGAAGTACTTGCCCTTGTAGGTCGAGAAATAAGTCTGCTCGAAGCGGGCATGATCGCCATAGACCGTGCGCATCTGGCCCGGCCAGGAGCGGGTGAGGCAGAGGTTGCCTGACGTTTCGCCCTCCAGCACCTTGCCGTCGGCATCGACGATCTCGGGCACGACGCCGAAGAACGGCTGCGTCGCCGAGCCCGGCTTGAGTTTTGTCGCGCCTGGCAGCGGCGTGATCAAAATGCCGCCGGTCTCGGTCTGCCACCAGGTGTCGACGATTGGGCAGCGGTCGTCGCCGACGACGCGGTGATACCACTCCCAGGCTTCCGGATTGATGGGCTCGCCGACCGAGCCGAGCAGGCGGAGCGAAGCGCGCGAAGTCTTCTTCACCGGCTCGTCGCCACTCTGCATCAAGGCGCGGATCGCCGTCGGCGCGGTGTAGAAGATGTTGACCTTGTGCTTGTCGATGACGTTCCAGAATCGCGAATTATCCGGGTAATTCGGCACCCCTTCGAACATCAGCGTGGTCGCGCCGTTCGCCAGCGGGCCATAGAGGATGTAGCTGTGGCCGGTGACCCAGCCGACGTCGGCGGTGCACCAGTAGATGTCGCCGTCGTGGTAGTCGAAGACGTATTGATGCGTCATCGAGGCGAACACGAGATAGCCGGCGGAGGTGTGCAGCACGCCCTTGGGCTGACCGGTCGAGCCCGAAGTGTAGAGGATGAACAGCGGGTCCTCGGCATGCATGTGCTCGACCGGACATTCGGTCGTCACCATCGCAGCCGCCTCGTGATACCAGAGGTCGCGCGTCGGGTTCATGTCGATCCTGCCGCCGGTGCGCTTGACCACGACGACCCAGTCGACGCCGTCGGCTTTGGTGAGCGCCGCGTCGACATTGGCCTTCAGCGGCACCTTCTTGCCGCCGCGCAGGCCTTCGTCCGCGGTGATGATCACCTTGGACTGGCAGTCATTGATGCGCTGGGCAAGGCTGTCCGGCGAGAAGCCCGCGAACACCACGGAGTGAACAGCGCCGATGCGGGCGCAGGCGAGCATCGCATAGGCCGCTTCCGGGATCATCGGCAGGTAGATGGTGACGCGGTCGCCCTTCTTGACGTTGCGGGTGCGCAGGATGTTGGCCATCCGGCAGACTTCGTCGTGCAGCTCCTTGTAGGTGATGTGCTTCGACTGCGAGGGATCGTCGCCTTCCCAGATGATCGCGGTCTGGTTGCCGCGCGTGTGCAGGTGCCGGTCGATGCAATTATGGGCGACGTTGAGGACGCCGTCCTCGAACCATTTGATCGAGATGTTGCCGGGCGCGAAGGAGACGTTCTCTATTTTCGTCGGTGTCTTCATCCAGTCGATGCGCTTGGCCTGTTCCGCCCAGAACGCGTTCGGGTCTGAGATCGAGCGGGCGTACATGTCCTTGTACTTGGCCTGGTCGACCCAGGCGCGCTTGGTCCATTCCGCGGGGACGTCGTAGATCTTCTCGGACATGCTTTCCCTCCACATACGGCAGGCCGAACGCTAGCGAACCGGCGAGCCGACTTGATCATTGACTGATTATGCGTCGGGCTAACCGGACCCGACAAGGAGCACAAGCTGGACCTTCGGCGGGTCGCCGGCCATGCGGAGGATCAAGGCCACCTGCTGCGATTGTCGCAAATCTGAAACAGGCCCGACGGGGGCTTTTGGGTCTTTACCCAGATCCGCGGAACGGGCCTGCGCAGAGGCCTCATGCATCAATAGAGGTATTTAGAAACCATCACTCACTGATTCGGGACTCGCAATACGGTTCGGAACACCCTAAATGGCCAACCCGGGTCCAAAGAGACCCCTCGGAACAAAAATCAGAACAACGGCATTGACCGATAACAGACAGGGCTAAGGCATAAGACTATGATGGATCAGCAGAATCTCGGGACGATACGGCCCGCTTCAGCCGATCCTGCGGCTATTGCACTGGCCAAAGCCCTTGGACAATGGCCGAAACCGGCCTCTTTCAGGCGCCCGAGCCCGAAGAAGGTCTTCGACACGGCGCCCGCGGCGACGGTCGAGGCCCTCGCCAAGGAGCTGGGCCTGCGGCTCGGCGACCAGAACGAGCTGAAGATCCGGCGCATCAAGCGCGGCAAGGGCTATTCCTTCGTCCGCCCCAACGGCGCCCATATCCGCGACGCCCGCACCATCCGCCGGCTGCATGCCATGGCGGTGCCGCCGGCCTATCGTGAGGTGCGCTACTCGGCCGATCCGAGCTCGCATCTCCAGGCCGTGGGACGCGATGCCGCGGGCCGGCTGCAATATCGCTATCACGCCGATTGGGAAAAGGTTCGCGAGCATCGCAAGGCACATCGCCTGGAAAAGCTCGTCGGCGCGCTGCCAAAGATCCGGCGCAAGGTCTCGGCGTTCCTGTCGGGCGACGAGCCGACGCGTGAGTTCGCGCTCTCGGCCGTGATCGAACTGATCGCGCGCACGGCGATCCGCCCCGGCAATGAATCCTATGCCCGTCTCAACGGCACCCGCGGCGCGACCACGCTGCTGAAGGCCAATGTCACGCTGGAAGAGGACAGCTTCGTGCTGACCTTCAAGGCGAAGGGCGGCAAGGCGGTGCGCAAGGAGTGCGACGCGGCCAAGC
The DNA here is from genome assembly GCF_023006515.1 of Bradyrhizobium sp. PRIMUS42. Taxonomy (NCBI): domain Bacteria; kingdom Pseudomonadati; phylum Pseudomonadota; class Alphaproteobacteria; order Hyphomicrobiales; family Nitrobacteraceae; genus Bradyrhizobium; species Bradyrhizobium sp. PRIMUS42. The sequence goes on along the minus strand of NZ_JALBGZ010000448.1, from coordinate 1,224 downwards.
TGGTGCGCGCGATCGGGATTTTGCAGGGCGTCCCGGGCAAGCGCATGTTCCAGTACCGCGATGCCTACGGCATCGTACGCGCGGTCAGCACCACGCAAGTGAACGCGTTCTTGCGGGAAATCGCCGGCATCAAGATCTCTCTGAAGGATTTTCGCACGCTGATGGCGTCCGCCGTCGTGGTAGAATCGCTGTCGCGGATCACGCCGGCGACCAGCCAGCGCGGCCGCAAGAAGCAGGTGCTTGACGCGATCCGCGCTGCGGCCGACAAGCTCTCCAACACGCCGGCGATCTGCCGCAAGAGCTACGTTCACGACACCATCGTCACCGCGTTCGAGGACGGCATTCTCGAACGCTTTGCCGCGACCATGAAGGGCCAGCGCTCGCAGGCGCGGCGCGAGCAGCTTCTGGCGCAGGTGGTCGCGACCGCCGCGGTGTAAGATCATCACGCTGTCGTAGGGTGGGCAAAGGCGCCCTTGCGCCGTGCCCACCACCTCTCTCGATCGCGAAAAAAGCGTGGGCACGCTACGCTTTGCCCACCCTACAAGACCTATGCCTTGGTCGAGACACCCTTATCCGGACCGGGATCGTTGCCAGCCGCTGCTATCGTGAGCCGCTCCAGATAATGCGCCCACCCCGTCGCGTGCGCGGCGGCCTGTTCTGCGGTCGGCAGGCCGCTATGGGTCATACGCAGCAGCGTGCCGCCATCGCGTTCGATCAGATCAATCTCGATCAGGCTCGAGCCTGGCGGCACTTCCTGGCCGCCGTCCCAGCCGAACGTGTAGGCAAGGCGGTGCACCGGCACGACCTCACGAAAGGCTCCGCGAGCGACGCCGCCGCGAGGGCCCACGCCCTTGAGCAGATAGAGCCCGCCGGGATGCGGCTCGGTGGTCACATCGGAGCCCATCCAGCTCAAGATCTTCTCGGGGTCGGTCAGGTAAGCGAAAACGGTGGCGCGTGGAGCTGCAATCTGGGTTTCGCGTCGCACGACAAACGGTTCGGTCATCGGGAATCATCCCTTCGCTGACACTGGCACATGGCGGCGCCAAAGCGGCTCGTCAAGGATTGCCCGTGACAAACCCGGCCCGCCTTCGTCATGATCGAACCATGCAGCTCTCCCCGACCCTCGCCTGGCTCGTCGATGCCGCCTCGGATAGTGCCGGAGCTGATCGCCTGCTCGCGGAACTCGGTGCCCGTCTGGTCGCCGACGGCGTGCCGCTCGCGGCG
>NZ_JALBGZ010000447.1:0-5405 GCF_023006515.1 Bradyrhizobium sp. PRIMUS42 | reverse complement strand
CATGCTCGACCGGCCAGCCCGGCGCGCCCCAGCCCTGCCGGTGCAGCGCACGCTGCCAGGCCATGCCGATGTCAGGATCGGAAAACACCGACGGCGTCAGCGCGGTCGCGCGCTTCATCTCCTCGGTGAGATTCTTCGCGATGAAAGCGCGCACCTCGCTCTGGAAGGCGCGCTCGTCGGCATTGAACGTGAGGTCCATGAGGCTCTCCCAGTGTCAGGCCTTGCGGCCAAGCTCGGCATGGCGAGCGTAGTGGTGCGCACTGCCGCCGAACAACGTGTCGAAGGCGACGAGCCGCTTGAAATAGGCGCCGACCTCGAGCTCCTCGGTGACGCCCATGCCGCCGTGGAGCTGGATCGATTGCTCGCCGACGAAGCGGGCGCATTTGCCGATCTTCGCCTTTGCGCCGGATGCGGCCCGCGCGCGCTCGACCGGTGGGCTCTCGGCCTTCAGCGCGGCGCGTAGCGCCAACGAGCGGGATTCGTCGACCTGCATCGCCATGTCGGCGAGGCGGTGGCGGATCACCTGGTTGGCCGAGAGCGGTCGGCCGAACTGCTTTCTGATCTTGGTGTATTCGAGCGTGGTCTCCAGCAGCGTCTGCATGATGCCGACGGCTTCCGCAGCTAACGCGGCCATGGCGCAGTCGACGGCCCATTCGATCGCGGGCAGGGCATCGCTGCCGTCGCCGAGCAGGGCGTCCTCGGGCAGATGTACGTCGGAGAGCTCGATGTTGCAGGCGCGTCCGCCTCCGAGACGCGCGTAGTCGGAGATGGCGAGGCCCTCCGCCGTTGCCGGCATGACGAACAGGCCGATGCGCCCGGAAGGGCCGTGATGGTCATGGATGAGCGCGGAGACGATGATCTCGTCGGCGGCGTGTCCGTCGAGAACGGCGATCTTGCTGCCGGCGAGGCGCCAGCCCTGCGCCGTCTTGTTGGCGCTGGTGGCGACCTTGGCAAGATCGAATCGTGCCGCGCGCTCGGAATGCGCCAACGCAAGCTTCAGTGATCCGTCCACCACCTTGGGCAGGCTGGTCTGCTTCTGCTCATTGGTGCCGCATCTGGCGATCAGTGCGGCTCCCAGCACCACGGTCGCGACATAGGGCTCCGACACCAGCCCGCGCCCGAAGGCTTCCATCAGGATGCCGATCTCGACCGCGCCGCCGCCGAGCCCGCCGAACTCTTCAGGCAGCGGCAGCGCCAGCCAGCCGAGCTCGGCGAATTGTTTCCACACCGCAGGGCTGAAGCCGAGCGGATCGTTCGCCATCTTGCGGCGGTGATCGGCGTCGTAGCTTCCGGCCACGAAGCGCTCCGCGCTCTCGCGCAGCAGCCTTTGCTCGTCACTGAGGTTGAGATCCATGTTGTCTACTCCGCCGCCGCCGGCGGCTTGCGCACGGAGGGATGCAGGCCTGAGGGATCGACGATCATGCCGAACTCCTGAAGATTGTGCGCGTGGCAGAGCTGGTGCAGCGCAAAGGCCTGGTCGATCGCGGCTGGCTGGCCCATCACGTCGACCGAGCGGTTCACGGCTTCCTTGGTCATCTTCAGCGCGAAGGACGGCTTTGCCGCGATCCGCCTCGCCAGCTCCAGCACGCGCGACGACAGCTCCGCGCGCGGCACGATTTGATTGACCATGCCGAGCTGGTGCGCCTCCTGCGCGCTCCAATTGTCGGCGGTGAACAGGAACTCCTTGGCCTTGCGCGGGCCGAGCTCCCAGGGGTGCACGAACCATTCGACACCGCAGACACCCATGGTGACGACGGGATCGCAGAACTGCGCATCGTCGCTGGCGATGATGAGGTCGCAGGCCCAGGCCAGCATCAGCCCGCCGGCGATGCACTTGCCGTGGACCTCGGCAATCGTGGGCTTGGCGAGATTGCGCCAGCGCCGGGTGATCTGGAGATAGATTTCCTGCTCGCGGGCGAAGCGGCCATGGGCATTTGGCTCGGCAAAACCGCCCCAATTTCCGATGGGTGGAAAATCGACGCCGGCGGCGTTCTTGCCGCCGGGGCGCAGGTCGTGGCCGGAGGAGAAATGCGGACCGTTACCGGCGAGGATGATCACCTTGACCGAATCATCCTGCACCGCCGCATCGAAGGCGGCGTTGAGGTCGTAGGTCATTTGCAGGTTCTGCGCGTTGCGCGCCTCCGGCCGGTTCATCACGATCCGGGTGATCGCCGGATCCGGCCGCTCCACGAGGATGGTCTCGAACGAGGTCATGTCGTTTCCCCCCGGTGTTCTGTCTTATTGTTTGGTCAAGTTGACTATGTCAGTCAGGGATAGGCAAGAGGCTTGCGTCAGTCGGCTGGCGTGTGGACACGGACATGCTTGTTGCCGTCATTCCGGGACGCGAAGCGAACCCGGAATCTCGAGATTCTCGATGCTCCGGGCCGCGCTTGCGCGGTCCCGTCGCATCGCCCCGGAATGACGGAACAAATCTCGACACTCCGCGTGTCCCATCTGGTAGTTTGCGTCGGATTCCACCGGGAGAAATTCAATGCGCAAGATCCTGACCGTGCTGGCGGCGCTGGCCTCGCTGAGCCTCACCAATTGCGGCTACAACGCGATTCAGAGCGAGGACGAGCAGATCAAGGGCAACTGGTCCGAGGTTGTGAACCAGTATCAGCGCCGCGCCGATCTCGTGCCCAACCTCGTCAACTCGGTGAAGGGCTTTGCGCAGCAGGAGAAGGACGTGCTGCTCGGCGTCACCAATGCGCGCGCCAAGGTCGGCAGCATCCAGGCAACGCCCGAGGTGCTGAACGATCCGGCCGCCTTCCAGAAGTTCCAGGCTGCCCAGGGCGAGCTCTCCAGCGCGCTGTCACGGCTGCTGGTCGTCACCGAGAACTACCCGCAGCTCAAGTCGGACGCGCTGTTCAAGGACCTGATGTCGCAGCTCGAGGGCACCGAGAACCGCATCACGGTGGCGCGCAACCGCTACATCAAGGCGGTGCAGGATTATAACGTCACCATCCGCTCCTTCCCGAGCAATCTCACCGCGATGATGTTCGGCTACAAGGAGAAGCCGAACTTCTCGGTCGCAAACGAGAAGGAGATCTCGACCGCGCCGAAGGTGGATTTCAATCCGGCGCCAGCGCCGTCGAAGTAAGCGCGTCGGCTCCGATGCACACCACACACTCCACCGTCATTCCCCGCGAAAGCGAGGAATCCAGTACGCCGCGGCCTCTCCGTGTCCCACCGGCGTCTCTGGAATACTGGATCGCCCGGTCCCGGCTCCGCCAAGGGCTTCGCCGGGCACCTCGGTATTGGGCCGGCGAAGCGTCAGCGAAGACGGCAAGCCGGGCGATGACACTGAGTGTGTGGCGTGTGGCCATCGTTGCGGCGCTCTTTCTGGCCCTCACTTTCCCCGCCTCAGCCGACGTCGCCGTCCCGCAACTCACCGGCCGCGTGGTCGATCAGACCGGGACGCTCTCCAGCACCGATGTCGCCTCGCTGTCGCAAAAGCTCCGCGACTTCGAGAGCCGCAAGGGCAGCCAGATTGCCGTCCTGATCGTGCCGACCACGCAGCCGGAGACGATCGAGCAGTTCTCGATCCGCGTCGCGGAGGCCTGGAAGATCGGACGCGCGAAGGTCGACGACGGCGCGATCCTCGTCGTTGCCAAGAACGACCGGCATTTGCGTATCGAGGTCGGCTACGGCCTCGAGGGCGCGCTCACCGACGTCACCTCGCGGCGCATCATCGACGAGATCATCACGCCGAAATTCCGGACGGGCGATTTCGGCGGCGGCATCTCGGATGGGGTCGATCGCATGATCCGCGTCATCGACGGTGAGCCGCTGCCGGTTCCGTCTCCCACCGTGAACTTCGGCAATCTGGACGATCTTGCCCCGATCTTCATCGTGACGCTGTTCGCCTCTATCGGGGTCGGCGGGGTCTTCCGGGCCATGCTGGGGCGGCTGCTCGGATCCTTGGTGACCGGCGGCATCATCGCAGGGCTGACCTGGCTCATTCTCGGCTCTTTCGCGCTCGCTGCGGCCGTCGGAGTGCTCGGCTTCATCATCGGATTTGTCGCGGATCTGTTTTCGGCGATCACGCCGGGCACCGGCCGCTCGCGCGGCGGCTCGTGGTCGAGCGGTAGCTCGGGAGGTGGCTGGAGCAGTGGATCGTCCTCCAGCGACAGCGGCAGCTTCAGCGGCGGCGGGGGCAGTTTCGGCGGCGGCGGCGCCTCGGGGAGCTGGTAGCGGTCATGAGCATCAAGCGCATTGCCAGGCATCTTGTGCAGCATCATTGGCGGGCGAAGCAGATTTTTCCGCAAGTCGTGCTCGACCGCATCGAGCAGGCGATCGAGCGGGGCGAAGCCACCCATTCCGGCCAGGTCCGCTTCGTGGTCGAAGGCGCACTCGACGGCCGTCCCCTGTTCCGCAACCAGCCGGCCCGCGAGCGCGCGCTCGACGTGTTCTCGCACCTGCGCATCTGGGACACCGCGCACAACAACGGCGTCCTGATCTATCTCCTGCTCGCCGACCGCGACGTCGAGATCGTCGCCGATCGCGGCATCCACGCGAAGGTCGGTGTCGAAGGCTGGGAAAGCATCTGTCGCGCCATGGAGGCCGAGTTCGGTACGGGCCAGTTCGAGCGCGGCGTGATCGCCGGCATCGAGGCGGTCTCGCGCGAGCTGGCGCGGCATTTCCCGCCGCAGGGCCCAAGTCGCAACGAGCTGCCGGATGCGCCGGTGGTGATGTGAGTTCAGGCCGATAATCCACACCCCGTCATTGCGAGCGTAGCGAAGCAATCCAGAGTCTTTCCGCGGAGAAGCTCTGGATTGCTTCGTCGCTTCGCTCCTCGCAATGACGTGGGTGAGAGTCCGACCGGCCGGCCATTCCTCCGCCGTTCATCTTGCCCCGATTACGATTTGTTTCACGCTCGCCACACCGGTTCCATCTTCCCGGCCAAATTCGGCCCCGGATGACTTCCTAAAATTTCGGTAAGCGGGTCCGCAGGTAAGGAATTCGCAAGCAATGAAAGTTACCAAAAGGTCAACCCAGACTGGAGTATTTGAGCCGTGAGCGAACCAATGCCCGATCAGGCTGCCCAAAGGACTGGCGAACAGACCGGCGTCGTCGAAGCTGCTGCGACCGCGCCGCAGGCCGTCGAGGCCGCTGGGATCGAGGCCCCCTCGATTGCCCCGGACCACGAGGCGCCGCCCAAAGCTGATCCGGTCAAGGTCGAGCCGCCAAAGATCGAGGCTTCGCGGATCGATGTGCCGAAGCTCGAAGCCAAAGCCGAGACCCAGCCCGAGCCGAAGCCCGGCAAGCTCATCGTCATGGCGCCTTCGGAGCGGTCGAGGAACGGCTCTTGGGACCGCGAGGATTTTGCTCCGCATGTGAAGGCGGACGAGCCGCGCGAGGCCGGCGGCAAGCGGCGCTTGTCGGCGATGGCCGCGGTGGTGGCG
>NZ_JALBGZ010000446.1:0-5412 GCF_023006515.1 Bradyrhizobium sp. PRIMUS42 | reverse complement strand
AAAGGTTCCCCAGGCATTTGAGGCCGTTTCCACCCCGAATCGACACGCAACTGAGTACGCCGGGACCTCATCCGTTTTATGACTGGTTATGATGCCGCTGACGACGCTCGGCCTCGGCTCCGCGCTCGCCTGGATCGCGGAATGGCGGCCGCAGGATTTCAGCCATATCGGCGGTTTCGAATTGCTGCTGCTGGCTGGCATCTTTGCGCTGTCGCGCGGCGTGACGCTGCCGGTCGTACGGACGTTGGTGGTAATCGGCTTGCTCCATTTCGCACTGGCGCAGGTCCGCAATGCGGATCTGCTGGCCATGCTGGCGCCGCTCTATCTGGCGGCCCCCTTAGGCCAAAAGTTCGGCAAGCGGACCGCGGACGATGCGGAGGGCTGGTCTCGCGGCCTGAATCTGGCGGCGTTCGGTGTCTTGATCGCAATGAGCGGCGCGGCGCTGGCGCGCGACATACGGCCGGCTTCCAATATCACCCCCCAGGCTGCGATCGCTCAAGCCGACCTCGCCAAGACGGGGCGCATCCTCAACGATTACTCGTTCGGCGGCTATTTGATCTTTGCCGGCATTCCCACCTTTGTCGATGGTCGCGGCGAACTATACGGAGGGCCGTTCATCGACCGCTATAATCGTGCCCTGGCGCTGGTTGACCTCGCAGATTTTCTCAAGCTGCTCGACGAATACGACATCGGCGCGACGCTGCTCGCGCCGCGGACACCGGCGGTCGCGATGCTGGATCGGCTGCCCCAGTGGCAACGCGTTTACGGCGACGATGTGGCCGTCGTGCACAAGCGGCGTGATACGCCGCCAAGATAAGTCAGGCGGTCCCGAAGGCCGCGTACTGACCTCCGAGCGACACGCCGCCCAGGGCATGTTCGAGGCGACGCGCCGGTTTGGTGTCCCAGGGGAGCAGCAGGAAATGGCGGGCGCCGATCTCGCGCAAGCCGCCAGCGGCCATCAACTTTCGCGTCGTGCCGGCGCCGAGCAAGACGGCGTCCCGGTCGAATTCACAGCGCGAGACGGCAAGGCGTGTCAGCGGATTGTACGGATTGTGCTCGATCACGCAGACGAGTCCCCCCGGCCGCACCACCCGCCGCATCTCGGCGATGAAATGCATCCATTCGGTCGGCACGATATGGTGCATCACGCAGATGGCCGTGACCAGATCGAAGCTGGCGTCGTCGAAGGGAAAAGTGCGTCCGTCAAACTCGCGGTAGTCGACCCCGCCGTTGACCGCGCGGGCCTGCGCCAGGCTGGCCGAAGAGACGTCGATGCCGCTCAAGCGACCGACCATGCCGTGCAGCAGGGGATGAAGGCTGCCGACGCCGCAGCCGACGTCCAGCATGTCGGGCCTCACCGCGTCCAGCCGCTGCGCGATCAGATCGCGCAACAGATCCGCCTTGGCGCGCATGAAGAAATGATGCGGCAAGCCGGAGAAGTCGATCGAGGATTGGACAACATCGCGGTAGTTGTCGTGATAACCGTCGAAGAGCTCAGTCATGCGGCGGGTCACTCGTTGACGGCGCGGATCGCGGGTGCTGCCGCCGCCTCGTTGCGATCGAAGCCGGCGCGCGTCTGCACCACATAGAGCGGGCGGCGCTTCACCTCGGCATGAATGCGGCCGACATAGAGTCCCACGATACCGGTCATCAGCATGTTGATTCCACACAGCAGGGATATGACGACGATTGTCGATGACCAGCCGGTCACGAGATGGCTGTCCTGGCTGAGCCACAACAGGATCACCCAGCCGCCGTAAAGCAGGGCCAGTCCCGAGACCGTCAATCCGCACCAGATTGCAAGCCGCAAGGGAAGATCGGAAAAGCCGAGCGCGGCGTTCATCGCGAGCCGCACCATCTTGAACAGCGGATACTTGGTTTCGCCCGCTGCGCGCTCGAGGCGGTGGAAGGCGACCTCGGCCTGCCGGAAACCAAGCCAGGCGATCATGCCGCGTACGAAGCGATCCTGCTCCGGCATCTGCCGAAGTGCCTCCAACACCTTGCGATCGATCAGGCGGAAGTCGCCGACATCGGCGGGGATGCCGACAGAGGACATCCTGCCGAGAAGCCGATAGAATAGGTGCGCCGTCGCACGTTTGAATCGACTTTCGCCCTCGCGCGACAGGCGGCGGGCATGGACGATGTCGTTGCCCTCCTTCCACTTCGCGATCAATTGCTCGATCACTTCGGGCGGGTCCTGCAGATCGGCATCCATGACGATGATCGCGTCACCCGCCGTCGCGTCCATGCCGGCGGTGATGGCGATCTGATGGCCGAAGTTTCGCGACAGGCCGATATAGCGAAAGCGCAGATCGCGCGCGGCGAGCGCCCGTAGCACGATCGAGCTGGAATCGCTGCTGCCGTCGTCGACGAAGATCGCTTCCGCCGGTCCGTCCAGCTGGGACATGACCAGATCGAGCCGGCGCAACAGGACCGGCAGCACGGCTTCCTCGTTGAACACGGGGATGACGAGGCTGTAGCGGATCGGTCTGGAATTGGCCGCCATGCGAAGGATTCCGACTGGGGTTGCAGGGGCGGAAGTCTATGAGACGGCGGTTAAGGTCGCCTTGCCGCAACCGTTAAGGATCTAAGGCGCTGCATTACTGGGGGCGGACAGAATGAGGACGATGGAGGGAGCCCGACCAGTGTGGTGATGCGCGGTTAACCATGCTTCTGCAGCCGAGGGGTCGCCTATGGCAGCGATCCTCACTTCGAAGGCGCCGCGGCGGCAATGTCTGCGGGGGCGCGCACATGGATCACGGCGATGTCGTCCGCATAGATCCGCTTCCAGCCCTTGAGCTGGTCGAGGATCTGCGGGCCCGGCGCATCGGCCACCAGAAGGGTCGCGTCGATCTTGTACTCATCGAGCAGGCGCGGCAGCAGCTCGGGCTTCCTGCCCTCCGTCGCCTTGAAGAAGTCCATGACGAATTTCTCGCCATAGAGCTCGGCGCGGCCGTCGACGAAGACCGGAATGTCGCGCGAGATCAGATAGCCGCCGAACTGGTAGGCGTTGAAGATGCGCTGCACCTTGCGTTGCGCGAGCAGGTCGACCGCCGCAACCGGCGTCTGCGTCATTGTGAAGGTGAAGCGGTGGTGCCCCATGTAGAGCGACGTCGAGGTCCAGCTTGCCGCCACGATCATCAGCGCGCCGAGCGCGGTGACATAGCGGGCCGGCCAGCGGTCGGTACCAGTGTCGTCAGGCGTCGCGCGCGGGAACATCTCGCCGAGCGGCTTTGCCAGCACCAGCGGCACCAGGAACGCAAATGCCTCGATGCTCCTGACATGGGTCAGCGCGCTCCAGGTCAGGAACAAGATCAGGAAGATCCGGGGCGCCGACAGCACCAGGCCGCGATAATAGCCGAATGCGATCAGGCCGAGCAGGGCGCCTTCGAAGGAGGTGAAGGTGGCGAAGTTCGCCGGCATCCATTCGAAGATCAGCGACAGCAGCTCGCCAAGGCCGAGAATGTTGGTCGCGCCCTGCAGCGTCCGCCAGCCATAGGGCGTGCAGCAGCTTGCGACCAGCGCGCCGATTCCGAACAGCACCCAACGCATGAACAGTCGAAGTCGTTGTCCCTTCTCGGCATGCTCGACCGCCTCGAGCGAGATCGGGCCGATCAGCGCCAAGCCCAGCACGAAGCCGCCGTGCAAATTGGCCCAGAGCGCCATCAGCGGCAGCCAGGTCCAGGACGGCGCGCGCCTGCGGTCGGCAGCTCCCATCAGCAGGCCGCACCACGCCACCAGGAGGGGCAGCGCCAGGATATGCGGCCGTGCCAGCACGTGATGGATCGATAGCAGCAGCGCCAGCATCGCGAACAGCACGGCGCGCGGGGCCCCGATCTGCGCGTCGAGCAGGTAGACGAAGATTGCGAGCGTCAGCGCAACCGCGACCGCCGTGAGGATGACGGGACCTGCCCAGCCCCATTGCGCATGGGAGAAGGCGAACAGCACCTGCGACAGCCATGAGGTCGAAATCCACGGCGCGCCGGTTCGCGTGAAGGAATAGAAGTCGGTGGTGGGCATGGCGCCGTGATCGAGGATCCATTGCCCGATCTTGATCTGCCAGAACGAGTCGGAATCCTGAAGCAGCGTGTCGCCGAGAAAGAGGTAGAACAGGTAGGCTCCGGCGCCGACGCATAGCGGCACCAGGGCCCTCGCGCGGCTCTGCACCGCGATGCTGTTGGCAGAGGAAAGGGACATGCCGCCTCGTCGTCCTGTTGTTCTTGTCGTCGAGCACGATCCGGACCCGGAGGGCCGCGTTAGCGCAAAGTAGGTCGCGGCTTTTCCGAGAAGATCGCGCCCAACAATAACCCGAAGCGCGATGAACCATTCGTCTCGACGCGTTTCGGTCCGAGCGGTCGGCATTGGATCACGGCGGGTCATAACTTCGGGTAAACCGGCCGCGCCAGGCCGGTTTCATGTCCCGACAATTTAACGGATTATTTTAGATTTCGATTTACCATCGGCGAATACACGCAACCCGCCCAGTGTTTACGCAGTCGAATTAACTGCGGCGCAATTCTTTGCCCCTACGTTCGGTTTCATGGTCGGGCGGCGCTGGGAAGCCGAAAAGACCGGATCAGTTGTAAGCCTCGTGTACTCATTTGGAGCACTTCTATGAAGAACCTCGTTGCGCGTTTCGTGAAGGATGAATCCGGCGCCACCGCCATTGAATACGGCCTGATCGCTGCCGGCATCGCGCTGGCCATCATCACCGTGGTCAACAACCTCGGCACCACGCTGAACACCAAGTTCACCTCGATCTCGACCAGCCTGAAGTAAGGCCGGACGAACCAGAGATTTCCGAGAGCCCCGTCCTCGACGGGGCTCTTTTCTTTTGGTCGGCGATTTCAGTTCGGAGATGGGCAGAGCTCCGTCATGGCTTGAAGACCGAAGGCGGAGCCCACCATCGAGACTTCGGGATATTGAAAATTCCTCGTGGGCACGGCGCATGGCTGCGACAGGAAGCCAGTTCAGATTGAAGAGCTGCCAGGCGGTCCGGGCGTCCGAGTCGATCATGCTGGACCGAGGAGGGATCGCAGTACTCCGGTACAGTCGCCGGGCTGCTTTTAAGATCGCGGTAACAATTGCGGTTAGCCGTCTACCAACCGGCTCTGCGCATTTGAGCGAATCTGTCTCGCCGCTTTGAGATATGACGCTTCGCGCAAATGCATCTTGTCATCCCTCCTGAATAGTTGTTCAGTCCTTGCGGGGCGATTTGCAATTACTGCAGTGACGAAGCGTTCGGCCGCAGGGCGTGCGGCAGGCGTGTGGGACAGGAAGCGCGCCATGGTTTATCGGCGGACGCATCAAGTGGTGAAGCGCCTCGCGGCGCGGCGCAGCGCGATTCTGACGGCGGCGCGGGAGACGGCGGCGGAAGGCGGGATGGCGGCGGTGCAGATCGCGCCGGTTGCG
>NZ_JALBGZ010000445.1:0-5415 GCF_023006515.1 Bradyrhizobium sp. PRIMUS42 | reverse complement strand
CTGCGCAGCGGCGCGTCCCCGCTCGACACGTCGCAGGCCGTCAACGTCGTCCCCGAGCAGGTGCTGAAGGACCAACTGCCGCGCAACATCGACGATGCGCTCATCAACGTCTCCGGCATCACCCAGACCAACACGCTCGCCGGCAGCCAGGACGCCGTCATCCGCCGCGGCTTCGGCGACAATCGCGACGGCTCGATCATGCGCAACGGCATGCCGCTCGTGCAGGGCCGCAGCTTCAATCCCGCGGTCGAAAGCGTCGAGGTGCTGAAGGGGCCGGCCTCGCTGCTCTACGGCATCATGGATCCTGGCGGCATCGTCAACACCATCAGCAAGCGTCCGGAGCTTTATCAACACGGCTCGGTCACGCTGCTCGGCTCGGCTTTCAACGCCTCCAAGACCGGCGCCGACGGCCTGCTCGACGTCACCGGGCCGATTGGCGACCAGGGCCTTGCCTATCGCTTCATCGGTTACGGCGTCAGCGAGGACTATTGGCGCAATTTCGGCCGCCACCGCGAGATGCTGGTGGCGCCGTCGCTGGCCTGGTACGGCCAGGACACCACGGTCCAGCTCAACTACGAACACCGCGAGTTCATCTACCCGTTCGATCGCGGCACGGCGTTTGTCAACGGCGCTCCGTTGGCGATCCCGAAGACGCGCCGGCTTGACGAACCCTTCAACAATACCTGGGGCACGTCCGACCTGATCCAGGCCTCGGTCGAGCATCGACTTAACCAGGACTGGAAGCTCTTTGCGGGCTACAGTTACAACACCGAGACTTTCAGCGCAAACCAGCTCCGCATCACCGGCGTCAATGCCACGACCGGCGTCGAGACGCGCAGCAACGACGGCACGCGAGGCTCGCTCAGCAATTCGAGCTATGGGACGTCCTACATCTCGGGCGGGTTCTGGCTCGGCAACATGCGTAACGACGTAGTATTCGGCGGCGACGGCCAGTATCGAACCATTTATCGCGACAGTCTGATCCGGCAGACCACGCCCTCCTTCAATTTTTGCAATCCCGTCTACGGCTTGATCGGACCGGGCGCGACCGTTTCCCCCACCGATAGCGCCCAGACTGACAAGCTCGGCCAGTGGTCGCTGTTCTTCCAGGACACGCTGCATCTGACCGAACGGTTCGCGCTGGTCGGCGGCGTGCGCTACATGGACTACGACCAGCTAGCCGGACGCGGGAAGCCCTTCATGGTCAATACCAACGTCTCCGCAGACAAGGTATTGCCGCTCGGCGGCGCAATTCTCAAGCTCACCGATCAGCTTTCGCTCTATGCGAGCTACACCCAGTCGCTGAAGCCGAACTCGACGATTGCGCCGTTGACCAACAGCGGTGGCTTCGTGCTGGGTTCGAACATCGCGCCGGAGGAGGGCACGCAGTACGAGACCGGTCTCAAGTTCGATCTCAACAAGCGTCTCTCAGGCACGCTCGCGGTCTACGACATCGAGAAGCAGAACGTGCTGGTCAGTCAGTTCAGTCCCGCGCTCGGCCTGAACGTCTATACGGCGGCCGGCAAGGTGCGCTCGCGCGGCGTCGAGCTCGACGTCACCGGTCGGCTCTCCGACAATTGGAGCATGATCGGTAGCTATGGCTACACCGATGCGCGTGTGACCCAGGATCCGACATATGCTGGCAAGCAATTGCAGAACGTCGCGATGAACACGGCGTCGCTCTATCTGGTCTACGATTTCGGCACGGTGCTTCCCGGACAGCTCAGGCTCGGCGGCGGAGCTCGCTATGTCGGCGACCGGCCTGGTGACGCCTTGAACACTTTTGTGCTGCCTTCCTATCTCGTCGCGGATGTTTTCGCGACCTACGAGACGAAGTACCAGACCCTGCCGGTTATCTATCAACTCAACGTCAAGAACCTGTTCGACACCGTCTACTACACGTCTGCCCAGAACAATCTGGGCGTCGCCATCGGTGATGCGCGGCGCGTCTCGCTCTCGGCAACGGTGAAGTTCTAGCCATGGCAGCGCGGTTGGGGCACACCATCAAGGCGGTCCTGTTCCAGGTCCATTCCGTCGCGGGCCTGGTCCTCGCGTTGCTGGTGTCCCTGATCGCGCTGACCGGCGCGGTCATGAGTTTCGAGGACGAGATCGTCGACCATCTCAACGCCGGCATCATGCAGGTCGCGCGCGGCAGGTACCGAGGCTGATGCCTGACGAGCTGGTGGCGCGGCTGAAAGCGGGGCAGGACCTCGGCAAGGTCTCGGCAGTGACCTTGTCGAGCGATCCGTCGGCCGCGGTCCATGTCCGCTTCGGCCGCGACGAGCAGGGCGGCCGGCCAGCCTCGCTCTATGTCGATCCCTATGACGCCCGCGTGCTGGGCTCGCCCCGCGGCGAAGCGTTCTTCGCGACGGTGCGCCAGCTGCATCGCTGGCTGCTCATTCCCGGCGACGGCAAGGGCTGGGGACGTCCGATCACCGGCAGCATCGCGATCGGCCTCGTCGTCATGCTGGTGTCGGGCCTCGTGCTGCGCTGGCCGCGCCGGGCGGGCAGCCTGAAGATGTGGCTGAAGCCGAATCTCGGGCTCAGCGGCCGCGGACTGCACCGGTCGCTGCACACCGTGATCGGCACCTGGGTGCTGCCGGTCTATCTGACGATGACGCTCACCGGACTGTATTTCTCCTTCGAATGGTACAAGGACGGCGTGACCTGGCTGTTGGCACGTCCTCACGTCACCGCAGCGAAGATGACTACAAAGCCGCCGCGCTCGGATAGCCGCGCCGAGCCGGCGCCGCCAATCGGATTCGATCGGGCCTGGTCGACGTTCCAGCGCGAGGAGGGCGATCGGTTCTCCAGGGCCTTGCTGACACTGCCGGCGGGGCCGGGCACGACGATACGCATCCGATCGTGGGGGAAAGCGTCGTTGCTCGAGACCACGCGCGACGAATTCCGCATCGACGCCGTCTCCGGCCAGTTGGTCTCCGCCGAGCGCTACGCCGAGAAGACCGCTGGCGAAACGATCATCGCAGCCATCTACGACATCCATCGGGGCGCTATCCTTGGCTGGCCCGGCAAGCTCGCCTTCATGATCGCTGCGATCCTGATGCCGTTGTTCGCGGTCACCGGCATCCTGCTCTATCTGTCGCGCCGCCGGCTGCGGCAACCGGCGCCGCCACTGGCGCGGCTCGTTCCGGGCGAGTGAGAACTCCAGGCGGCTGGGCGAATGCTTGGAAGGTCGCCAATCGCCCACGCCGCGGCTGAACTCGTCCAAGCTATCGCTTCCGGCGCCCAAGAAGCTCTTGTCTGAACTACCGTGGAATGGTTCGATGCGCCTCGCACACGTTAAGGTGAGTGGGGACTTCGACGGAAATGTCTAAACGAGACGAAATCGAAGAGACGGCGCTGCCTGCGGTGCTCGTCAGACGCAGTGATCTGCCTGTGCCGCTGACGCATCCGGCGCGAAGCTTTTTCGGTGGACTTCCCAAATTGCCTCCGCAGTTTGACTGGCCCACAACGGAGGTCAGAGCCGACGTGGCCTTGGAGACCGTTGCACTTACATTCGTCGCTCAGATCGACTTGGCTGAAGTGCCTGGAGCCAGCTGGTCGCCGCTTCCGACGCGGGGCACGCTCTATTTCTTCTGCAGCTCGGTATTTGTAGGCGAAGGACATCCACCGTGTCGCGTCCTCTACAGCCCGACTGACGGAGGCGCGCATGCCGACCGCGCTCCACCGCCAGACCTGATGCCGCTGGCGGGGACCAACGGCGATCGTCAGGTCAAATGGCTCAATCCCGACGTCGATTTTCATTCCAAGGTCGAGTTCAAATATCCAATCTCATTCCTGCCGTTCCGCGACTTCTACTTCCGTGAGGATGTCGTCGGAGGCGAACTCATGATCAAGGAATTATGCAAGGCGCTGGGTCCAGGCGGGCCGCAGGAGAATGATCTGCTTCAATTCCGAAGCGTGGCCAAATACGAAAAGGACGAGGACTGGCCTTTCAACTGGCTCCTGGTCACTTACGTGGTTCGGTCGGTCTTGTCGCACGTCCAGCGCGATCTGACGCTTGGATATTACGGCAAGCCGCTCGCCGACGAAGCAACCGTAGAGTTGAAGCGTCTTCGCGCCAGTGCGATCGGATGGCTCGAGCGGTGTCGGGCGCTGACCCCGATGGATGACGTCAGTCCGGACACAAAGGCGACCTTCAGATCATGGTGGATCGACGTCGTACAGACCTACGAGAGAATGGAAGGGGAGGTACGCACGTATGCGGGTGAAATCGTGGACGACCTCGGTACTGCCATCAATCATACGATCCGTTGTATGTTCACGCAGGATGTCGATGCTTCCGAAGATGCCCCTCCGAGTTACGTTATGAACCTTGTGCGGCAGAATCGTTGGAAGACGCCAGAGGCGCGAGATGGAAAATATCGCCGATTTTCCACGGCGCTTCATCAGATGCTGGGATACGGCAGCGGCCCGCAGGATGCGACCGAGGTGCATTTGGAGGACATGTTATTGCTCCAGATACAAGGTGATCGCGTTTTTTCTAATTGGCACTCCGATGTCGGCGGTGTGCTTCATTTTTGGATCGATCGGGACGCTCTTGACCGGCGCGACTTTTCGCAAGTCGTCGCTACATATGAGTGCGACTAGCCTGATCTCTGCGCGTTGCCCTGCTCTCCGATATCGCTAGCCAACACCACCGCGATGGTTCAAAAGCCCATGGCCTGTCCTTGCTAGGGTCCATGCCATGAAGCTCCCCACCGTCACCCCCGCCGATATCCGCCGCGCCCTGCTGCTGCGCGAAGAAATCGCGCTGCTCGATCTCAGATATGAGGCAGGCTTTGCGACGGGGCATCCGCTGTTTGCCGCCAACATGGCCGCCGACCGGATTACGATCGAGGCCGAGACGCGGCTGCCGCGCAAGGACGTGGCCATCGTGCTCTATGACGACGGTGAGGGGCTGGTCGCGACCGGTGCAGAGCGCCTCGCCGCGCTCGGCTATACCAATATCAGCGCGCTTGACGGCGGGCTGAAGGCCTGGCGCGCGGCGGGCTATGAGGTCTTTGAGGACGTCAACTCCTATTCGAAGGCCTTCGGCGAGCTGGTCGAGGCGCGGCGCCACACACCGTCGTTCAGCGCCGACGAAGTGGCCAAGCTGATCGCCGACAAGGCTGACATCGCCATCCTCGACGTTCGCCGTTTCGACGAATACGCGACCATGAACATTCCGGGCTCGGTCAGCGTACCTGGCGCGGAGCTGGTGTTGCGGGCAGGGCAGGCCGCGCCCGATCCTGAGACCACCATCATCGTCAATTGTGCCGGCCGCACCCGCTCCATCATCGGCACCCAGTCGCTGATCAATGCCGGCGTGCCCAACAAGGTGCGCGCGTTGCGTAACGGCACCATCGGCTGGACGCTGGCGCAGCACACGCTCGACCACGGCGCCGACAGGCG
>NZ_JALBGZ010000444.1:0-5454 GCF_023006515.1 Bradyrhizobium sp. PRIMUS42 | reverse complement strand
AGCAGCGTCGGCGTTTCGAGCCCCGCCAGCGCGTCGCGCCAGAACCTCTCGGCGCTTTCGCGATCGCGGCCTTGCAGCCATGCAATATAGTCGCGATGGCTGCCCTGCACGGCCGGCAGCGTGACGCCGCTCACGTGCTGCAGCACCTCCGCAATCAGTCTGGCCGAACTCCAACCATCGGCGAAGATGTGATGATGAGTCCAGATCAGCCAGTGACGGTCGTCGTCGAGACGGATCAAGCGAAGACGCTGGAGAGGCGGCTGCGAAACGTCGAAGCCCTTCTCGCGGTCGCGCCGGGATATCTCGGTCAGCGCCGCTTCTAAATCCATGCGCGAGCCGTCGCGCCAGTCCTCTTCGACGAACGGCACCGTGGCATGACGATGCACCACCTGCTGCACTGCGCCCGACAGGTTCTGCCAGACAAACCCTGTCCGCAAGGCCGCGTGCCGGTCGCTGACCACCTGCCACGCGGTTCGCAGTTTGCCGGCATCGACGCCGAACAGTTCGAGCCCGACCTGGTTCACATAGGCATCGTCGGCGCCGTCGCGCAGCGCATGGAACAGCATGCCCTGCTGCATCGGCGAGAGCGGATAGATGTCCTCGATGCCGCGAAGATCCGAGGTCGTCGCGAGCCGATCGAGATCGGCCTGACCGAGCCCGGACAATGCGACATCCGATGGCGTGAGCCCGAACGCTCCATTGCAGCAATGCGCGACCAGTTCGCGCAGTGCATCCCCGTAATGCGCCGCCAGTCGCTCGACTGTCGCGTGCCGATAGCGCTTGCGTCCATATCCGAAAGACAATTCGAGCCGGCCATCACGCACGAGGCCGGTGACATTCAGCCATCCGCGCATGGGTGCAGTGGCGCTACGTGACGGACCTGCACTCTCCGCTGCGAAGGAGAAGCGCTGGGTTGTGCCCATGCCGCCGTCGAACCGGCCGAGATAGTTGAAGACGATCTGCGGCTCCGCCAATTGCGCGAGGGCATGGCGCTGCTGCTCGGAGCCGAGATGGCGCAGCACGCCATAGCCGAGCCCGCGGTTCGGAATCGCGCGAAGCCTCTCCTTGACCGCCTTGATCAGCGAGGCCTCGTCGGCGGCCGTATCTTTCAGTCGGACCGGAAATGCCGTCGTGAACCAGCCGACGGTACGGGACACATCCGCGTCCGGGAAAATGTCCTCGCGGCCGTGGCCTTCGAGCTCCACCGAGACTTCGTTGTGCTGGCTCCAGCGCGACACCGCGCGCGCGAGACCGGCCAGCAACAGGTCGTTGACCTGGGTCCGATAGGCGGCGGGCGCCTGTTCGAGCAGCCGCGAGGTCAGGTCGGCGTCGAACACCAATGAGACCTCGCCGCCGTCACCGACGCGATCGACGCCGCCATGGTCATCGTCACATGGCAGGCGCGCGCCGGCACCGCAATCGCGCCAATGGGGCAATTCGGCCGCAATCTCCGCGGTCGCTGCATAGGCATGCAGCCGTTCGCTCCACGAGGCGTAGGATTCGCTCTTCGGAGACAGCGTGACGGGGCTGCCGCATTGCAGCTGGTCATAGGCCGACACCAGATCTTCCATCAGGATACGCCAGGACACGCCATCGACGACAAGATGATGGCTCACAAGCAGCAACCGTTGGCCACCGTCCGCCATGTCCATGCCGACGGCGCGCAGCAGTGGTCCCGAGGACAGCCGAAGGCTCTCCTGCGCGGCTCGTGCGAGCCCGGCAATTTCCGTCGCGCCACCGACGTTCGCATGCACCCACAACAATTCGGATGGCGCCGGAGGCGGTCCCTGCTCCGCCCGCCAGGCGCCATCCACTTGCTTGAATCTCAGGCGCAACGCATCGTGATGCGCCACGATGACAGCGAGCGCGCGCCGGAGCGTCTCCCAGTCGACTTGCATGTGGGGCAGCAACAGAATCGCCTGGTTCCAGTGATCCCGATGGCCGATGTCCTCAGCGAAGAAGCGCGCCTGGATCGGCATCAGGTGGCGCATGCCGGATGCAGCATCGCCGCCGGTCGACGTCTCCGCGTCCCGCTTCTCTTTCTTCGGGGGCGCCCCCGTCGATATGGCGGCGACCGTCGCCAATCCGGCGACCGTCTGCTGGCTGAAGATCTGCTTCGGCGTCAGCCGGATGCCGCGCTTGCGCAGGCGGGCGATGATCTGGAGGCTGAGGATGGAATCGCCACCGAGCTCGAAGAAATTGTCATTGCGACCGACGCGCTCGCGACCGAGCACCTCGCACCAGACCGCCGCGATAGCAACCTCAATATCTCCCGCCGGCTCGGCATAGCCGGCGGACAGCCCGTCTTCAGCGGGCTCGGGCAATGCGCGACGATCGACCTTTCCATTTGGCGTCAGCGGCAGTCGCGCCAACATGACGATGTGCGACGGCACCATATAGTCCGGCACGATCGCAGCCAGCTGTTGCTTGATCGCATCGGCATGCGGACCAACGCCGCTCTCCGGCACACAATAGGCCACCAGCTCCTGGCGTTCGGCGCTCGCCCCGATCTCGCGCGGAACGACCACGGCATCATCGATCCCGCGTAGCGCCTTGATGACACGCCCGACCTCACCGAGCTCGATGCGATAGCCGCGCAACTTGATCTGATCATCGGTGCGGCCCAGGAATATCAGCCGGCCCGCCCCGTCGCAGCGGACACGATCCCCAGTTCGATAGAGCCGCTCACCTGCTTCCCCGAACGGATCCGGCACGAAGCGTTCTCCAGTCAAGCCCGCCGCGCCGCGATAGCCCCGCGCCAGCCCGGCACCGCCGATATAGAGCTCGCCGGCAACGCCGATCGGCACTTCGTTCAGCGTGTCATCCAGGACATGGGCGCGCAGATTGGCGAGAGGCAGCCCGATCGGAACCGGGCCGTTCTCGCGTTCAGCCACGCACTCATGCGTCACCGCGCCAACGGTCGTTTCCGTGGGCCCGTAATGATTCAGAATCCGGCATTCCGGCCGCAAGCGCCGGACTTCGTCCAGCAATGCGGCGTCGGAAGCCTCTCCTCCCAGGACGAGCGCGTCGCGGGGGAGAAGGTCGGCCGAGCGCGAGGCCTGCAGCAACCCCCGCAGATGGCTTGGTACGATCTTGAGAATGCCGACCTCACCCTCGCGCATAGCTTGCGCGAACGCATCCGCGTCGAACGCGGCTTCCGGAGGCAGCAGATGCAGCGTCGCGCCGGACGCGAGCGCGCCGAACAGGACGGTGTGTCCGAGATCGGCCGCCACCGTCGACACCATCGCCATGTTCGCCGACGGACGCGGCTCCAAGCGTTGCAGCAGAGCCTGTACATAATTGGCCAAGGCGCCGTGCGAGACGCTGACGCCCTTCGGCGCGCCGGTCGATCCCGAGGTATAGATGACGTAAGCGGTCTGTTCCGGGTGAATCGCTGCGCCGACAAGCGGGCTCGATGCCACCTCGCGCGCGGCCTCCGCTTCCGCATCGAGCACCAGGCAACCAAGCCCACGTGCTTCGGCCAACTTCTCACCCACCGCCAGCACGATGTCGATGCCACCGTCCGTCAAGATGCGACGAATGCGCTCCAGCGGCCATTTCGGATCCAGCGGGACGTAAGCGCCGCCGGCCTTCAGCACGCCGAGCAAGGCGACGACGAAGGCCGGCGAACGCTCGATCCACAGCGCGACCGGTGTCTCGCGCGCCACGCCCTTGGCAATGAGAACATGCGCGACACGGTTGGACCGCTGCTCGAGATCAGCAAAGGTCATCTGCTCCCGGCCGCATCGGATGGCCATGGCAGCCTGTCGATCTGTGGTCGCCGCACGGTGACGGCTGACCACATCGGTGAAGCCGAATGCCGCGACCTGCTTCGGCACGGTCTGCCGGCGCCCATCGTCGATGACGAAGTCCGATATCCGCCGCTCGGCATTGTCCGCTATCTGGCGCAGCATCGAATCGAACTGCGCCGCCAGCCGCGCGATGGTCGGACGATCGAATAGATCGGTGGCGTAATTGAACGTCACCTTCATGCCGGGCGCGCCATCGATGACGTCGAGCGCGAGATCGAAATGCGAACCTGCGAGATCGATGATGTCGATTTCGGCGCTGAGCCCTTCGACGCCGGCGAATCCGCCCGGCGCCGTCATGTAGTTGAACTTCGCCTGGAACAGCGGATTGTGCCCACCGCTGCGTTCGGGCCGGAGGCCGTCGACCAGCATTTCGAAAGGAAGATCCTGATGAGACAGCGCCTCAACCACCGATTCCTTGACCTGATACAGCAGGCTCGGGAAGCTCGCTTCGCCGGCGATTTCTGCCCGCAACACCAGCGTATTGACGAAACATCCGATCAGCCGCTCAAGCTGCGTATGACGACGCCCCGCGATCGGCACGCCCACTCTCAGATCGTTTTGCCCGGTGTAGCGATGGAGCAGCACCTGATATGCGCCGAGCAGCAGCATGAAGACGCTGACGCGCTGCTTTCGGGCGATCTCCCGGAGCCGGACGGCGAGCGCGCCGTCGATGGCAAGACCAATGGTATCGCCGGCATGGCTCTGGAGCGCCGGACGCGACCGATCATGCGGCAACGCCAGGATCGGATGAATATCGCCGAGCTTGGTGCGCCAATACGCGAGCTGCCGATCGCCCTCGCCTCCCGAGAGCCAGTTTCGCTGCCAGGCCGCGAAGTCCGCATATTGAATCGCCGGAATCGGCGGCGAGCCTGCACCCTGACCGATGCCGCTGCGATAGAGAGCGGCCAGCTCTTCGAGCAGCACATCGAGCGACCAGCCGTCGACGATGATGTGATGGGCCAGCAGCAGCAATTCGTAGGCATCGTCCGCGAGCTGGAGCAGCACCGCGCGCAACAGCGGCCCATTCACGAGATCGAACGGCTTGCCGAGCTCGGATCGCTTGAGCGTCTCCGCGAACTCGGCGCGTTCCCGCGCAGAATACGGCCGGAGATCCTCGTGGCGGAAGCCAATGCTCATGACATCGTGGATGAGCTGCGTTCCGCGGCCGTCCCTGGCGACGAACGTCGTGCGCAATATCTCGTGACGACGGACGATCTCTCCGAGAGCGCGCGACAGCACGGCATGATCGAGCCGCCCATTCAGGCGAATTGTGCTTGCAACGGTATAGGCTGTCCCGGCCGGATCCATGTTCCATAGGAACCACAGCCGCTCCTGCGCGTGCGACAGCATCGCACGATCGGCCGAGGCGGCCCACGGGATCTGCGGCAGCGTCCGTCCAGCCTCAGTCCCCGCCAGGGCATCGATCCAGCTAGCGAAGGCCGCGAGCGTCGGGGCGTCGAAGAAGGTGCGCAGCTCCACTTCAACGTTCAGGCGTTCACGGATCGCAGCGGCAACCTGGCCCGCCGCGATCGAGTTTCCGCCCAGCACGAAGAAATCGTCCTCGCGGTGCACCGCCGCGACGTCAAGCGCATCGCGCCAGATCGCTGCGCCGGCGCGCTCGGTCTCGGTCGCCGGCACGGTC
>NZ_JALBGZ010000443.1:0-5455 GCF_023006515.1 Bradyrhizobium sp. PRIMUS42 | reverse complement strand
GACCGCGCAGCTTTGCGAGGCCGCGTGGGCGCTGTTCCGGGAGAGCGAGACAACCGGCGGCGCCTTTGCCGCGCTTCAGCAAGGCCTGTTTCAGAGCAAGGTCGCGGCCGCGCGAAAGGCGCGTGACGCCAACATCGCAAAACGCCGCGACGTGCTGACCGGCGCCAGCGAGTTTCCCAACCTGCACGAGAGCGAAACGAAGGTGCTCAAGGCGACACCGGTTGTGCTGGCACCGTACGGCGAGCAAAAATACAAGTTCGATGCGCTGCCGCCGATCCGGCTTGCGCAACCGTTCGAGGCGCTGCGCGACAAATCGGATGCGGCGCTCAAGTCGCGCGGCGCGCGGCCGAAAGTATTTCTGGCCAATCTCGGCACGCCCGCCGATTTCACGGCGCGCGCGACCTTCGCGAAAAGCTTCTTCGAGGCCGGTGGTATCGAGGCCACGGGCAGCGAGGGCTTTGCCGATCCGGCCAAGCTTGCTGCCGCCTTCAAGGCGTCCGGCGCCGAGCTTGCCTGCCTTTGTTCCAGCGACAAGGTCTATGCGGAACACGCGGAAGCTGCGGCCAAGGCCCTGCAAACGGCGGGCGCGCGACATATCTATTTGGCAGGCCGTCCGGCTGAGGCCGAAGCGGCGCAGCGGGCCGCCGGCGTCACGGGTTTTGTTTTCGCCGGAGGCGATGCGCTTGCGACGCTGCAGGACGCCTACGTTCGGATGGAGCAGCCATGACGGAAGCAGGTAAACCCGTTCTCACCGGCGGCTGCCAATGCGGCACGGTCCGCTTTGCGCTGACGGCTACACCGAACAAGGTGTCGATCTGCCACTGCCGGATGTGCCAGAAGGCCAGCGGCGCGCCGTTCGCCTCCTTTGCCGACATCAACAAGACGGACTTTGCCTGGACCAAGGGAAAGCCGTCGTTCTTCCGCTCCTCCACGATCGCCGAGCGCGGCTATTGCGCCGCCTGCGGCACGCCGCTGAGTTTTGGCCGCATCGACGGCGAGCGGATCGAGATCATGACCGGCGCGTTCGACCGCCCCGACCACGTGGTGCCAACGCGGCAATACGGAACTGAATCCCGGCTCGGTTGGGTCGTCGGAATCGCCAACCTGCCGAGCCAGACCACGCAGCAGAATTACGGGCCGGAGAAGATGGCGACGATCGTCAGCCATCAGCATCCGGATCATGATTGATGATATGGTTGAAGCCATGAGCCGCATTCCGAATTTCGCAGACGTCGCCTTCGCGAGGGCAACCACCGCCGCGCCTGCTGGCAGCGCCGAGCCGTGGCTGACGCCCGAGGGCATTCTGGTGAAGCCCGCTTATGGCGAGGCCGACCTCGCCGGGCTCGACTTCCTCGAGACCTATCCGGGCATCGCGCCCTATCTGCGCGGCCCCTACCCGACCATGTACGTCAACCAGCCCTGGACGGTCAGGCAATATGCCGGCTTCTCCACGGCGGAGGATTCCAACGCGTTCTACCGCCGCAACCTGGCGGCTGGACAGAAGGGCCTCTCGGTCGCCTTCGATCTCGCGACGCATCGCGGCTATGACAGCGACCATCCGCGCGTCGGCGGCGACGTCGGTATGGCCGGTGTTGCCATCGATTCCATCTACGACATGCGCACGCTGTTCGCGGGGATTCCGCTCGACCAGATGAGCGTATCCATGACCATGAACGGCGCGGTGCTGCCGATCCTCGCGCTCTATGTTGCGGCTGCGGGCGAACAGGGCGTGGCGCCGGAAAAACTGTCGGGCACCATTCAGAACGACATTCTGAAAGAGTTCATGGTGCGCAACACCTATATCTATCCGCCCGCGCCCTCGATGCGGATCATCTCGGACATTTTTGCGTACACCTCGCAAAAGATGCCGAAATACAATTCGATCTCGATCTCCGGCTATCACATGCAGGAGGCCGGCGCGACGCAGGACCTCGAGCTCGCCTACACGCTGGCCGACGGCGTCGAATATTTGCGCGCCGGCCTTGCCGCCGGTCTCGATGTCGACCGCTTCGCGCCGCGCCTGTCGTTCTTCTGGGCAATCGGCATGAACTTCTTCATGGAGGTCGCCAAGCTGCGCGCCGCGCGCCTGCTCTGGGCGAAGCTGCTCAAACCCTTCAATCCGAAGGACCCGCGCTCGCTGTCGCTGCGCACGCATAGCCAGACCTCGGGCTGGTCGTTGACCGCGCAGGATGTCTTCAACAACGTGATGCGCACCACCGTCGAGGCGATGGCGGCGACCCAGGGCCACACCCAGTCGCTGCACACCAACGCGCTCGACGAGGCGCTGGCGCTGCCGACGGATTTCTCGGCGCGCATCGCCCGCAACACCCAGCTGTTCCTGCAGCAGGAGAGCGGCACCACCCGCATCATCGATCCCTGGGGCGGCTCGTATTACGTCGAGCGGCTGACGCGTGACCTCGCGGCGAAGGCCTGGGCTCACATCCAGGAGGTCGAGGATCTCGGCGGCATGGCCAAGGCGATCGAAGCCGGCCTGCCGAAGCTGCGCATCGAGGAAGCCTCGGCCAAGACGCAGGCCCGCATCGATGCCGGCAAGCAGGCGGTGATCGGCGTCAACAAGTACAAGCCGACCGACGAGATGCCGATCGACATCCTGAAGGTCGACAACACCAATGTCCGGCGCCTGCAGATCGACAAGCTGACGCGGCTGAAGAGTGAGCGCAATCAGAAGGACGTCGATGCCGCGCTCGCGGCCATCACGCGTTCGGCCGGCGAAGGCAACGGCAATCTGCTCGCGCTCGCCATCGACGCGGCACGGGCGAAAGCAACCGTCGGCGAGATTTCGGACGCGATGGAGAAGGTGTTCGGCCGGCACCGCGCCGAGATCAAATCCATCACCGGCGTCTACAAGCGGGAGGCGTCCAGCATGGGCAACCAGGTCGAGAAGGTTCAGGCGCTGATCGACGCCTTCGAGGAGGCCGAGGGCCGCCGCCCGCGCATCCTGGTCGCCAAGATCGGCCAGGACGGCCACGACCGCGGCCAGAAGGTGATTGCGTCCGCCTTCGCCGACATCGGCTTCGACGTCGATATCGGGCCGTTGTTCGCGACCGCTGATGAAGCCGCGCGACAGGCGGTCGAGAACGACGTGCACATCCTCGGCGTCTCTTCGCTGGCCGCCGCGCACCTCACCGCCGTGCCGGAGCTGAAGGCCGCGCTGAAGAAGCAGGGCCGGGACGACATCATGATCATCGTCGGCGGCGTGGTGCCGCCGCAGGATTACGGCGCACTCTATGCCGCAGGGGCCGAGGCGATCTTCCCGCCGGGCACGGTGATTGCGGATGCAGCCGAGGAACTGATCCGCAAGCTGAATGCCCGGCTCGGGCATAGCGAGGCGGCGGAGTAGCTTCGTCGTCCATCTTCCAAAAAATGGAATTTGCGTGATGTTTCTCGCGCCGATGTTCATGCGCGCGTTTGCTGTCGCCACTGTTTGCAGCGCGCTGTTCGGCCCCTCCCTCGCCGCTGATCCCAAGCCCGATGCCGTTATCAAGACCAAGAGCGTCGACGCCCGCGTCTTCCTCGACGGCAGGATCAAGGCGGATGCCGCGCTCGCGGCGGACTGCCTTGCCGAAGGCAAAAAATGGCTCGACAAGAATGCCGCGGAAGCTGCCGCCTCGCGCAAGGCCGATCCGCAGTTTTTTAGAGAAGGCGGCTGGGATTTCGAACGCAAATATGAGATCCGCTCGGTGGTCGCCGACCGCTATGTCAGCGTCCTCCGCAACGACTACATGAACACCCATGGCGCGCATCCCAACTCGGACGTGAACACCATCCTGTGGGACAAGGCCGACAACAAGCGCATCTCGATCCGGCCGTTCTTCACCGAGACCGCCGACAACGGCACGACCATGAAGACGATGGTGAAGGCCATCATCGCCTCGCTGACGGCCGAGAAGAAGAAGCGCGGCGCCGGCGAAACCGTGACTGACGAATGGTTCAAGGAGCTGAAGCCGAGCCTGATGAGGATCGGCGCGGTGACGCTCGCGCCCTCGACCGAAGCGGGCAAGAGCTCCGGCCTCACCTTCCACTACCCGCCCTACGCCGTCGGTCCCTACGCCGAGGGCGAGTATGTGGCATTCGTGCCGTGGGAGTCGCTGAAGCCTTACCTCGCTGCGGAGGGCACCCGCATCTTCGGCGGCACGCGGCCGAAGGGCGACGCGGAACAGCAGTAGCGATGGCTAACTGGCCCGGGCCAGCGTCCGCGCAAGCGAATCCGCCCAACCGGGAATCCAGGACGCAAACAGGGCTTGCCAGCGATCGGCGTCCGCAGGTTCGGTATCGAGCGCGACCGACCATTCGATCAGGGTACGGTCGCCCTCGGTGATCGGACGCAGATGCATGGTGCCTTGATAGTGCGCCGGCGCCGTCCTCTGGCTTCCGTCATCCTGCGGATACGGCAGCGCTTCGAGACCGGCATAGGTCAAGGTGTGCTGCCGGTCCGAGTGATCGACCAGGCGCTGGCGGATCCAGTTGCCGAGATAGCAGAAGCGTCTGATGGCGCCGACTTCATCGCCGCGCTTGTCATCTTCGATCACGCTCTCGCTCACGCCGTCGATATAAGCGGGATAATTGTTGAAATCCCGGATCAGCGACCAGACTTCGTGGAGCGGGCGGTCCAGCACGGCGCTGTAATAGGCTTGGGTCATCGATGGTTGCCTTTGCTTTCGTTACGCGCTCAGATTGACGGCGCGTGCGAGCAAAACCCACCCGATTTCCGACTGCCCATCCGATGGGGCATGCAGTTTTCACACAACATGTCGATCTCGTTGGTAGCGCTACCTTGCGGCGGCGCTGCAAAGCCGACTAGAATGTCGCCATTGACAAGAGCGCCACGTCACGGGCGCCGCTGGGAGGCATTCAATGTCCAAGATTTCGCGCCGCACCTTTGCGGCTTCAACGGCCGCAGTCGCGGCATCCGCCGCATTCGGGTTCAAGCCCGCGCTCGCACAAGCCTATCCGGCGCGTCCGGTCACCGTGATCGTTCCCTGGGGCGCCGGCGGCGGAACCGATGCGACCGCGCGCATTGTCGCCGCGCTGCTGGAAAAAGATCTCGGTCAGCCCTTCAACGTGGTCAACCGAACCGGCGGCTCCGGCGTGGTCGGCCATAGCGCGATCGCGACCGCTCAGCCCGACGGCTACACCATCGGCATGCTCACCGTCGAAATCTCGATGATGCACTGGCAAGGCCTCACTGAGCTGACGCCGAAGAGCTACACCCCGCTGGCGCTGATGAACGAGGACCCCCCGGGCATCCAGGTCTCCTCCTCCTCGCCCTACAAGACGGTGAAGGAGCTCGCCGAGGCGATCAAGGCCGCCCCTCCCGGCAAGTTCAAGGCTTCGGGCACCGGCCAGGGCGGCATCTGGCATCTGGCGCTGGTCGGCTGGATGCAGGCGATGGGCCTGCCCGCCAACCAGGTCGCCTGGGTGCCGTCGAACGGCG
>NZ_JALBGZ010000442.1:0-5455 GCF_023006515.1 Bradyrhizobium sp. PRIMUS42 | reverse complement strand
AGATAGGGCTGCCGCGCGATCATCTCGGCCGGCGGATGCCAGTCCGGCCACTCCGCCTTGCGGCTGACGCTCTGCACGCCGGACCAGGTGAAGCCTTCGCGGCCGACGCCGACGCCATAACGGATCGCACGGCCGTTGCCGAGCACGTAGTAGAGATAGGTGTTGTTGGTATCGATCAGGATGGTGCCGGCCGGCTCGCTGCGGTCGAAGCCGACGATCTGCTTGCGCAGGCGATCGGGCAGTTGGGCATCCTCGTCAGCCGCCTGCGGCGCCTCATTCACGTAGCCGGGCGAGTAAACCTGGTCCTGCGGGTACGCCTGCGGGTGCATCGGCGCATAGCCGAAAGTTTGTCCGCTCGCGGCGCCGAAGGGCACCGTGGCCAAAGCGGTTGCGAAGGCAAATGCGGTGACGGCGCGCGGCGAAAAGCTGCGACGGAGTGCCGAGAACTTTGTCATGTGCTGCCCCGTTGGATGTCTGCATCAGGGTGATGCGCTTTCCATGAACTCCGCAGGCACGATCCGAGTTCCGGCACGGCGCGCGGCAGCCTTGTCACAGTCAAGCGAGCACGGGTTCACGAAGCCGCGATGGAACCGCGGCGAGGCTCGCGCATTATCACCGTCAATGGGCGCGCGGATCGAAGCTTCCGTGCCGGAGAGAGATTGTGCGCGTCCTTCCCAGTGAACGTCTGATCCCCGACAACAGCGAAGGCGAGCCGCTTCCCGAGAGCCGTAGTGAGCTACCGCCGGTCATCCGCCGTACCGAGTTTGTTGCCTTCGCGCTCGCTGGCTTGCTCCTGATCGCGGTCGTCACCGTGCTCTATCTCGGAAGGGCGTTCTTCCTCCCGGTGGTGATGGCCTTCGTCACCGGCACCATGCTGTCGCCGGCTGCGAATTTCCTCGAACGTTGCAAGGTGCCGCGCGGGCTCGGCGCCGCCCTGATCGTGATCGCGGTGACCGCCGTTGTCGCCTTCGTTGTCACGCTGATCGCTTCCCCCGCCATGGAATGGAGCACGCGCCTGCCGGAGCTCGGCGCGCAGCTGAAAGACAAGCTGCACGTGCTCGATCGGCCGCTGGTGCTTTGGCGTGAGCTGCAAGGCATGGTCGGCGGCTCGGAGGAATTCCCGAGCTTCCAGATGCCGAAGGTCGAGTGGGTGCAGCCGACGCTGGAATTTCTGTCACCGACCTTTACTGAATTTCTGCTGTTCTTCGTCACCCTCATTCTGTTCATCGCAAGCTGGCGCGACCTGCGGCGGGCGCTGATCATGACTTTCAGCGATCGTGACGCGCGGCTGCGTACGCTGCGGATTCTCAACGAGATCGAGGTCCATCTCGGCAATTATCTGTTGATGGTCACCGTCATCAATGTCGGCGTCGGCGTCGCCACCGGCATCATCTGCGCGCTCACTGGCATGCCCAATCCGGCCGGGCTCGGCGCGCTGGCGGCAACGCTCAATTTCATCCCGATCATCGGACCGGTCGCGATGTTCGTCGTGCTGGTCGTGGTAGGGCTGGTCGCGTTCCCGACCATCAGCGGCGGCCTCATGGCCGCGCTCGCCTTCGGCGGCCTCACCTTCCTGGAAGGACACTTCATCACCCCGACCATCATCGGCCGGCGGCTGGCGCTGAACGCACTTGCGGTCCTGCTTGCGCTGGCATTCTGGACCTGGATGTGGGGCCCGATGGGCGCCTTCCTGTCGTCGCCGCTGCTAATCGTGGCCCTGATCCTCAAGGAGCATCTGTTGCCGGCGGATGCGCCGCAGCTGCCGCAGGACTGACCGGTTTCCGCGAACGGAACTTCCCCGATGACGAAACGTTCTCCGGCTATCTCAGCCGTCAACAGTTCGGAGCTCCTGATGTCCACGCCCAATGCCGAAGCCGGGATGAGAGACTGGACCGACAAAGCCACCAGAGAACGCCTCGAGAAGGATGTAGCAGCCGTGAAAAGCGATATCGCCGCCCTCACCGACCAGATCACCGACGCGCTCAATACCTTCGCCAATTCCACCAGCAAGCAGGCCCGCCGCGGCTATCGCCAGGCGCGCGAGAACATGGATTCCGCGATGGACGACATGTCGGAGCGCGGCAGTGCAATGATGGGCGCGGCCCAGGAGGCCTACGGATCGATCGAGGAGACGCTCGAAGACGCGATTACGCAGCGGCCGCTCGCGACCGTCGGGCTGGCGCTCGGCATCGGCTTCCTGATCGGTGCCGCCTGGCGCCGGTAGGCAGCGCGAACGGATATCCGAGACGGCGGCGCTACCGCACCGCCGACGCCGGCTTGCGGACGATTCGGCTTGTGGGGATTTGAGGAGCAAGGCCATGTTTCAGCGCATCATCGACGGGATCAGTGCATCCACCGGTACGACTATGCGGCTGACCTCCCTGGCCGCGGGCGCGGCGTTCGCGCTGTTCATCACCACGTGCTTCCTGTGCGCGGCGGCTTTCATCTCGGTGCTCAATAAGTATGGTCCGGTGCAGGCTTGCCTGGCGGGTGCCGGCGTCTTCTTTCTGCTGACCCTGGCCGCAGCGGTGAGCTACTGGGCCTACAAGCGGGAGTTGCGCAAGCAAGCCCAGATCGCGGCCGAGCGGGCCGCGAAGTCGGCGGCGCAAAGCATGCTCGCAGACCCCATGCTGCTCGCCACCGGGCTCCAGATCGTTCGTGCTATCGGCGTCAAGCGGCTGCTGCCGATCCTGGCGATCGGCGGCGTCGCCCTCGGCATCATGGCGAGCCGTGCCGGGGTCTCCGACGAGGTATCGGCCGAACCGGCCGAGTAACGGTCCGAGCGGGTTAGAAAATTTCGTTTATAAGTACTGCGAGCATCTCCCGAGTCTGACACAGGCGTCGCCGCGCAATTTTTCGCCAGGCGGCACGAATGCACCCACTCACGCAAACGCTACTCGGATGGGCAGGGGGTTGCCGGTAAAAGCATCACCCTGATTCCCAAAGCTATTTTACTCAATGAAACCTTCTGTCAAAGCGAACCTCTCGGCATTCCAGCACGACGCCCGGCTGTATTTGACGCTCGGCATCGCCAATTGGTCGGTTTTCGTCGATCACATCCCGAACAACGTCGTCAACCTTCTGACGCTGCGCAACTTCGGCTTCAGCGGCGCCGCCGACCTGTTCGTGTTCGTGGTGGGTTACGGCGTCGCGATCATCCACGGCCGGATCGCGCTGGAGCGCGGCTATGTCGTCGCCGCGACGCGCATCTTCCGTCGCGTCTGGCGGCTCTATGCCGCCTATGTCGTGCTGTTCGTCATCTATATCGACACCATCGCCTACGTCGCCTCGCAGTCGATGGCGCCGGAAATCATCCATGAATACAACATCTCGGGGATTCTAGAGCACCCGCTGCGCATCCTGGTCCGCGGCCTCGTGCTCCAGGAGGAGCCGCTGAACCTCGATCTCCTGCAGCTGATGATCCCGCTGATGGCCTTTTTTCCGTTCGCACTGTGGGGCCTATTGCGGTGGCCAAACCTGACGTTGGCGGCATCGATCGCGCTGTATCTTACCGCACGCTGGTTCGACTGGAATTTTCGGGTCTATCCCGACCAGGAGTGGACCTTCAATCCGCTGTGCTGGCAGATGCTGATGGTGCTCGGGGGCTGGTTCGCCGTGACTGGCGCGCCCGGGCGCGCCCTACGCGACATGCCCTGGCTGCGGATTCTCGCCGGGGCCTATCTCGTATTCGCGATGGCCGTCACCTTGCTGCGCCATTCGCCGGCATTGTCCGCTTATTTGCCGGACCTTCTCCTCGACAGCATCGCACCGACGGACAAGGAAAACCTTGCACCCTATCGCGTGGTTCACTTCCTCGCGCTCGCCTTCCTCGCGACCCACCTCATTCCGGCCGATCACCCCGGGCTGCGGCTGAAGCCGCTCCAGGCCGTCATCAGATGCGGCGAGGAATGGCTCGCCGTGTTCTGCGTCGGGGTGTTCCTGTCCTTCGCCGGCCATCTCATCCTGATCACCAGCGCCAATCTGGTGGTGATGCAGATCGTGGTGAGCCTCGCCGGATTCGCCGCGATGAGCGCCGTGGCCTACTACGTCGCCTGGTCGAAATGGCAGGATCTGCCCGCCGCCTTGCGGCAGCAGGCCTAAAGCGCGATGCGATCAGCATGCATCGCCAGCCCGCTTTGGGCTGTTGTTTGAGCATGATCGTTCGGAAAACCGCTGCGCACTTTTCCGGATCATGCTTTGGCCGTCGCGATTCCGCTAGGTTGGCCGCCGCGGCTGCGCTATCCCGGAGCAGGAGCGGGTTGCGCGGGGAGACCGGGCGTGGTGAGGGCGAATGGCGGGGGTGACAGGGCCGACAGCGCTCCTCGGCGCGGCCGGCCGCGATCGATCGAAACCAGCAACGCCATTCTCGAAAGCGCCTATGCGCTGATGGCTTCCACCGGCCTTGCCGCTACCACCATCGACGCGGTCGCCCGCCACTCCAGCGTCTCCAAGATGACGATCTACAAATGGTGGCCGTCGCGCGAAGGGATCGTGGGCCCAGCGCGACTCATACAGCGGCTTCAGTTTGCGGCGGATGTCGTTGCCGAGGAAGCCGGCGATCTCGTCGATGCCATGCGCGGCAATGGCGCCTTCGCCGGAATCTTCCAGCGCGCGCGCAAAGCTGCCGCCGAAAAAGCCTTCGATGCAGGGCTGGCCGAACGGGCGGATGTGGTAGGTGCCCATCTCGGTGCGCATGGTGGCGCCGCGCAAATTGCCTTCCTTCGGGAAGGCTTCGGCATCTTCGAGCGCCAGCGTCACCTTGTCGTCGACGCCGAGCGGCAGGCCGGCTGCTGCGTCGACCTTGGACGGCAAGGGCGGTGAGAAGCGGATTGCTTCATCGGCAATCAGGGTGGTCGGGACGGTGACGATCACCTTGTCCGCGGTCAGCGTGCCCTGAGATGTCTCGATGCGGATGCGCCTGTCAGAATGATCGATCAGCGCGACCTTGCAGTCCAACGCCACCGGGCAAGAGGCGCCATAGGCGGCAATCAGCGCGCCATAGCCGCGCCGGACGCGCCAGTTGAGGTCACTGTCCTCATAGGCATCCCAGTCCAGCGTCGACATGTCTTTCAATTCGCAGCCGTTGATGTAGGTCGAGACCGCGTCGATCATCGGATTCCAGCGATTGCCGGGCTCCAGGCTCAGGCTCGCGGGCTCGTCCTTGCCCTTTTGCGCGGCCTGCCAGAGGCGCTCGTAGAACGTACCCATCGCGCGCAGGAAATCGTCGCGCTCGCTTTGCGGAAACGCGTTGCCATAGGCGCGCTCGCGCCAGGGCGGCAGGTCCTTGTTGAGCTCGAAACCCAGCTGTTTCGCGATTGCGACGAAGGAGTTCTTGTCCGCCGAGTGCAGCCAGCCGCAGCCGACGTCGAAGGTCACTTCAGGCGAGGCCTGCACGGTCCAGGCCCGGCCGCCGAGCCTGTTACGCGCCTCCAGCACGATCACGGCAAGGCCGCGG
>NZ_JALBGZ010000441.1:0-5493 GCF_023006515.1 Bradyrhizobium sp. PRIMUS42 | reverse complement strand
CATTGCGGCCGACCATGATCAGCCAGGCCGCAGGATCGCGCGGCGGCCCGTTCTGCGGCCAGGTCTTGAGTGCGCGAAGGGACGCGTTCTGGAACGCCTCCTCGGCGGTGTCGAGATCGCGGAAATAACGCAACAGCGCGCCGACCGCCTGGGGTCGCGCCGAGGTCAGCGCGGTTTCGATCCAGGCGGTGTCGGCCTCGCTCACGTCAGATTCCCTCCGGGCCGGAACACGCCGACGGGACGCACCTCATAGGCGCCGCCGGGATTGGCCGCGCCGAGGTCGCGGGCGACGTCGAGCGCCTCGTCGAGATTCTTGCAGTCGACGATGTAGAAGCCGAGCAGCTGCTCCTTGGTTTCGGCATAGGGGCCGTCGAGCACCAGCGGCGGATCTTCCTTGCGCAAGGTCGCCGCCGCGGTGGTCGGCAGCAGCCGCGCGACCGGCCCGAGCCGGCCCTGCTTGGTGAGATTCTCCTGCACCACGGCGAGCTTCTTCATCACGGCCTCGTCCTGCTCCTTGCTCCAGGAGCCGACGAAGTCCTCATCGTGATAGCAAAGGATTGCATAAAGCATGGGCGACATTTTCCTCGTCTGTTCTGAAGACGCGCCAATATGCCTCGCCCCGACAGGGCTGCGGAAAGAATTTGCAAGAAAAAGCCGTTGGATCGTGCCAAGGAGGGCGCTTCTTCAGCGGAACCCGACGAGGCACTTCGAATGACCATGGGCACACTCGCCGTCCTGATCAACAGCACGCAGCAGAACTGGCTGCCGGAGCGCTGGAAGGCCCGGTTCGACGCCGTCTGCGGCGGCCGCCGCGTGGTGCTGCTGCCGGATTCCGGGCTCGATCCTGCCGAGGTGCACTATGCCACGGTGTGGAAGCCGGTCCCCGGCGATCTCGCCGCCTTCCCCAATCTGCGGGCGATCTTCAATCTCGGCGCCGGCGTCGATGCGCTGATGGCGGACAAGAGCCTGCCAAATGTGCCGCTGGTCCGCGTCGCCGTGCCCGATCTGACCGCCCGCATGACCGAATATGTCGTGCTGCACGTGCTGATGCATCACCGCCAGGAGCTTTATTTGCGGGACTCGCAGCGAGCCAAACGCTGGGAGCCGAAATATCAATGGCCTGCCAGTGCCGTCACGGTTGGCGTCATGGGACTTGGCACGTTGGGAGCGGATGCCGCCGACGTGCTGCGGCGGCTCGGCTTCCGCGTCGCCGGCTGGAGCCGCAGCCCGCGCACGATCGAGGGTGTCGAGTGCTTCCACGGCACGGACGGAATGGATGCCTTCCTGCGCAAGACCGACATCCTCGTCAGCCTGTTGCCGCTGACGCCCGACACACTTGGCATCCTCAACCGCGACGTCTTCACCAAGCTCAACCGCAACGGCGCGCTCGGCGCACCGGTGCTGATCAATGCCGGCCGCGGCGGCCTTCAGAACGAAGCCGACATCCTGGCCTGCCTCGACGACGGCACGCTGGGCGCCGCCTCGCTCGACGTCTTCGTGCAGGAGCCGCAGCCGGCGAACAGCCGGTTCTGGACCCATCCCAAGGTGGTGCTGACGCCGCACAACGCTGCCGACACCGACGCGGACGCGATTTCGGCCTATGTCGCCGAGCAGATCGCGCGGTTCGAGGCCGGCGGTGCGTTGGAGAACGTGGTTGACCGGGCACGGGGCTATTAGACTTAGCTGACTGGTTTTCGCTAAACTTCTCCCTCGGGTTATGATCCCGGATCAGCGCTCGCTTGTCCGGGACGACAGCTAGGATTTGGCCCCCAACATCACATCGATCGCGCCCTTCACGATGGCTTCGAGATCCTTTCGCGACACGCGCGCGCGCGAGCGGATGGCGATGGTGTGGATGGTGGCTGATGCGATCTGTGCCAGCACGACCGGATCGGCGCTCTCCGGCAACTCGCCCTTCTCCCTGGCGCGGCGGAAGCAGTTCGCAAAGGCCTTGTCGAGCTCGGTGAGCCCGTCAAGCACCATGCCGCGGATCTCGGGATCACCGACGGCTTCCGACGCCGCCGTCACCACTGTGAAGCAGCCGCGCGGGCCGGTCTCGCCGGACAGATAGATGTTCAGCGCGGAGGCGAAGATGCGTTCCAGCCGTTGGCGCAGCGGCATCTCCTCGCGAAAGATCATAGCCATGGAGGCCCCCGCTTCCTCGCGGTAGCGCTGATAGCTCTTGATGTAGAGTTCGCGCTTGTCACCGAAGGCGCCATAGAGGCTCGGACGGTTCATGCCGGTGGCCTCGCTGAGATCGTCGAGCGAAGTCGCGGCAAAGCCCTGCCTGCGGAACAGGTCGAGCGCCTTGCCGAGTGCGACCTCGGGCTCGTAGGCCCGCGGGCGGCCGCGGCGCTTGGGCTGTTCGGGCGGCATGGCTGGCGGCCCTTTCGATTTTTGTACCATTTCGCAAATAATCCTTGACCAGCCCCATATTATGCAAGATAGTACAAAAATCAATCTGGCCAGGTTGAGCGAAGATTCAAGAATTGCCCCAAGGAGGCTACAGATGGATCTCTTTTTCTCGCCCCTCGCCTGTTCGATGGCAACACGCGTCGCGCTGTACGAAGCCGGCGCCGAGGCGAACTATCTCGAGGTCGACCCGCCGACCAAGACAGTGCTGAGCGACGGCTCCGACTTCCGCGCCGTCAATCCGATCGGCCTGGTGCCGACGCTGCGCACCGACGAGGGCGTGGTTCTGACCGAGAACGCAGCGATCCTGCAATATATCGCGGACCGTTTCCCGCAATCCGGGCTCGGCGCTACCCAGGGCATCGAGCGAACGCACCTGCATCAATGGCTGTGCTTCATCGGCACCGAGCTGCACAAGGGCTTGTTCATTCCCGTGCTCGACCGCAAGGCGCCGCAGGAAGCCAAGGTCTATGCGCTGGAGAAGAACCTGTCGCGGCTCGACTATCTCGACAATTACCTGAAGGGGCGCGACTTCCTGCTCGACCATTTCAGCGTGGCGGACGCCTATCTCGCCACGGTCATCAACTGGACCATGGCGACGCCGCCGATCGAGCTTGCGAAATGGCCGAACGTGAAGGCGTATTATGAACGCATGCGCCAACGGCCCTCTTTTGCCAAGGCGATTGCGGAAGAGTTCGAGCTGTACAAGGCCGAGCAGGCACGGAAGAAGGCCGCGGCATAGTTCGGATTGAACGCCGCATCGCTTTTCCTCGATCAAGACGTCGTCCCTGCCGACAGGACCGGGACGACGTTTGCGTTTCGCAAAGCGAGGAGCTCTTGCGACGAAGCAATCCAGGATCTTTCCGCGGAGGGATTCCGGATTGCTTCCGCCTTCGCCAAGGCTTCGGCGGACAAGCCGCTTCGCTCGCAATGACATGCTGCTGATCCCGTCATCCTGAGGTGCTCCCCATGGGACGCAACGCGTCCCATGGGGAGCCTCGAAGGATGAACGGCCGAGATGCAGCCGGGCCGTCGCCTTTCGAGGCTTGCTCTGCAGCGCTACGCGCAGCAGAGCGCGCACCTCAGGGTGACGGTCATAGGGTTTTGCCACGCTTACTATCGCAGACACGACTTCTCGCCCTCGCAGCTTGTTTTGCCCGAGCTTTGCTTTCGTCTGGCACCCTCTCGAAAGCAAAGGGCGCAGGGAAGGCCGGGCGCCGGCTGGCACCCGAAGTCCCGCGTGTGCGAAAGAGCGCGCACGGGGTGGACGACAGGTGACGCCGGGACATCCCGGCCTTCCCTGCACGGATGGTTTCACGGTGTCCTTCGTGCTCTCCTCGGGGAGCGATGCACTATTGCCCCCGTCGCCTTGCGGACGATTGATGCGCGCACCGGTTGGCCGCCACATCTCCGCGAGGCTTGACGCACAGACCCCGGGCGTCAGGACCACACGACTTCTCCGTCCGCGCGCGTCCTCGCTGGGTTCTCCACGGCTGGCGTGCGCTCACCGTGAAGACCATTCGAAGACGCTGTCAGCGTCGTGTCGTATCGCGCCTGTCGCTGCTCACGGGTTTCCCCGCCCTGCAATCCACATCGCGCGCCGACGCCGTCGCGGCCACCGCATCCCGGCCCGCGTCCCGTGACGATCGCGAAACGCCCCTTGTGGCGGGCGGGATGGCCAGGCTTGTACGGCAAAACCGAATTTCTGTAAATTAGAATATTTTTGCGGAGAGATATCGACCCAGATCTGGCGTGTTTTGCCCGTCGGGCAGCACAACGGATGGTGGGCCGGACGGGCCAAACCGGCCTGAGAAACCCGTTTCGGGTTGCGACATCCGCCCACGCGGCCTCGGTGTCGTCTGCGGATCTGACGAAGAGCAAAGCGGCAAAGAAGTCCACGCCTTTCGTGGTGCGACATCACGAAATTTCATGTCGTCGACGGCGGATATTTCGAGAATTCCGGCGTGACCACCGCGGTCGAGATCATCAATCGTCTTCAGCGTCGGGCGGGCACATGCTGCACGCAGGCCCGCTTCCATCTCATCGTTCTGACATCGGGCGAGTACAGCAAAGGCAGCTCCAGCGCGTTCAGCGAGGCGGTATCTCCGGTGGTCCGCTATTCAACAGCCGAACGGCACGAACCTATTCGACCGTCGATCTGGCAACGCGGGATCTCGGCGTCATCAAACGTGATGCCACGGACGCGCGGGCACGAATCAGCCGGGTGCAACGAGTCAATTTCGGCGACTACGTGATACCGCTGCCTCTCGGCTGGCGTCTGTCGAAAATGTCGGCGTCCGAGATATTCTTCCTGACCGGCCGCGCCGCACACTGCGCGCCCGACGATAACTTTGTGCAGACATCGAAGATCACGGGGTTCGGACCAGGCGATTGCGTGCAGCGACTGATCCTGCATCAGCTCCGGGGGGATGACCTCGGCACCGCGCTCAGGGAGGCTCAGGCAAGCTATCCACCAGTCAAGCCATAGAGCAGGCGGTCTCGGACTGGCGGCTGCCAGCGCCACCATCGGCCTACTTACCCGTACAACACCCGCGGCAGGATCGTGACGATGCCGGGCCACAACGTCAGCAGCAGCACGAAGCCGATCATGATCATCAGATAGGGCAACGTGACGCGCGCGATGTAGCCGAGCCCGTCCTCTGTCAGGCCCTGGATCACGAACAGGTTGAAGCCGACCGGCGGAGTGATCTGCGCCATCTCGACGGCGAGCACCAGGAAGATGCCGAACCAGATCTCGTCGAACCCGGCCCCCTTCACGATCGGCAGCACGATCGGCAGCGTCATCACGATCATCGAGAAGCCGTCGAGGAAGCAGCCGAGGATCAGGTAAAAGACGATCAGAACCACGATCAGCATGAAAGGTGACAGGCCGAGCCCTTTGACGAAAGCGGCAACCGCCTGCGGGATGCCGAGGAACGCGGCGGCATTGCCGAGGATCGAGGCGCCCAGCACGATCAGCGCGATCATCGAGCAGGTCACCACCGAGCCGATCAGCACGTCGCGCATCACCTGCTGCGACATCGAGCCTTGCGCCCAGGCGACCAGCCCGGCGCCGAGCAC
>NZ_JALBGZ010000440.1:0-5521 GCF_023006515.1 Bradyrhizobium sp. PRIMUS42 | reverse complement strand
GCCTCCTCCGCCCTGGCCCGGCTGTGGCGGCCCTGGCCGTAAAAGCCGGCGAGCGCGACGTTCTCGAAGATGGTCAGGCGGCGGAACGGCCGCGGAATCTGGAAGGTGCGGCCAATGCCGCTGTTGATGATCCGGTGCGGCGCGAGGCCTGCGATCTCGGAGCCGCCGAACATGATCGAGCCCGATGTCGGCGCCAGCGTGCCGGAAAGCATGTTGAAGATCGTGCTCTTGCCCGAACCGTTGGGACCGATCAGGCCGAGGATCTCGCCCTGATCGACCTGGAACGACACGTTGTTGACGGCGGTAAAGCCGCCGAACCGCTTCACCAGCCCGCTGACTTCCAGCACCAAAGCCCTCCGCTGCTACTGGTTGCTGTAGGTGGTGCCTTTCGGCAGCGGCAGCACGGCCTCGCGCTGCGCCTGGCTCTTCGGCCACACCACATGAGACTTGTCCTCGAGATACTGGATCACGACGGGGAACGAGCGCTCGTTCTGCCCGGCCATGGGCGTGCCCTCGCTGTAGAACTTCACGCCGAAGCCGAGCATGGTGCCGCCCTCGGAGATGTCGGCGTCGAGCGCCGCCTTGCGCAGCGCATCGGGATCGACGCCACCGTACTTCTTGATCGCCCGCGGCAGCACATCCGCCATGAACACGTAGGTGTTGGACGCACCGATGCCGACATGGGCGGAGCGGATGGCAACGCCGGGCCGGATCTTGTCGAACTCCTCGCCGACCATCTTGATGACGGGCGAGAGCTTCGGATCCATGGTCTTCTGGTTGGCCAGCCAGATCGAGATCGGGTCCGCGTTGAAGATATAGGCGGCATCGGCTCCCATGCCTTCCTTCAGCTTCTCATAGACACCATAGCCCGCGCCATGCCCCATCAGCGCGCCGAACCTCAGGCCCTGCTCGCGGGCCTGGCGCAGCAGCAGGGTGATGTCCGGATTGTAGCCGGTGTGGAAGATCACGTCGGGCTTGGCGCGTTTCAGCTTGGTCACCAGCGGGGACAGATCAGGCGCTGTCGCCGAATAGCCTTCCTTGAGCACGACGTTGAAGCCGGCTTTCTTCGCGCCGGCCTCGTTGCCCTTGGAGACGTCGACGCCATAGGCGCCGTCCTCGTGGATGATGGCGACGCGCAGATCCTTTGGTTCCTTGCCGAACTTCTCCTTGGCGTTCTGCGCGATGAAATCCATCGTCATCATGCCGAATTGGTCGCCGCTCGCCTGCGGCCGGAACACGTATTTGTAGCCCTTCTCGTTGAACACGGCCGACGAAATGCAGGTCGTCATCCACATGAACTTCTTGAGCTGCTCGACGCGGGCGGCTACGGGCACGCACTGCGCCGAGGAGAAGAAGCCGAGCACCATGTCGACCTTCTCCTGCTCGAGCAGGCGGACGGATTCGTTGATGGCGATGTCGGGCTTGCTCTGCGCGTCGGCATAGACCGCCTCGATCTTGTAGCCCTCGACGCCGGTCTTGGCGAAATGGTCGAGGATGATCTTTGTGCCGACATAATTGAGCTCGGAGCCACCGCCGGCCAAAGGCCCGGTCAAATCAAAAACAACGCCGATCTTGATCTTCTTGTCCTGAGCCTGGGCGGACACCGCCAAGCCCGTCGCCGATATCGCGACCACCAGCCCACGTACCAACCGGGCAGCCATGCGCAGGCGCATCAAAACCTCCCTGGACGATTGTGCATTGCATTCGTCTTGCTTTTCGTTGCCCCATCACATGGGCTGAGCGCAGCGATGTCAAGCCTTGCGCATCAGCGCGAAGCGAACTGCTGCTCGATAAAGGCCGTGACAAATCGCGGCATGGTCGGCGTGAGATCACTCATCCCGCGCACGAGATGAATGGCCGACAATTCAGGCTCGTCCTCACGGGCGAGATTGGCTTCGATCAGCGCGCGAGCCTCATCGCCGGGCATGTCCAGATTGAGCACCTGCATCATCGCAATCGCGGGGCCGCTGACGATGCAGTGCCAGTCCGGCTCGGCCCGATAGTCCGCCGCGGTCAGGCCGGTCTCCTCCTCGATTTCGCGGACGACGCTGCCGGGAATGTCGAGCGCACCCTCAATGACGTCGTCGAGGTCGGGCGTGCCCGAGGGGAAATAGATGCGGCCCGCATTGGCGGTGTGCTGCGCCATTTCGCCCATGATGAAGGCGCCGTCGGAAGCGCGCAGCGCGCCCATGCCAAATCCGTTGAACACCGCCTTGTCGGGAAATCCCCAGTCGCGCCAGGCGAGGAAGCTGGCAAAATCGGTCTCGAAATAGGTCGCGGAGAGATGGCCATCCGCAAACACCGCGTCCTGCCCGAGCAGGACGCGCCCATTCCAGATCTTCGGCCGCTCGCGTTGCTTCTCGGCGAAATGCGCCGCAATCTCGGCCCCCCGTTCCTCCGCGAACGGCCAGACGATCGGCCGCACGGCAAGATCGAGCGTCGTGACGCGATGAATGATTGGTGACGCCATGAGGGACGACTACCGCATCTTCGCGTCAGCTATTTGGCATTCCCCGTCGTCTTCTTGGCCTGCTCGACGAACTTGTTGGTGAAGGTCTTGCTGACGTCGATCTTGGCATTGGCCACCTCGGGCGAGCCGACGCTGAACACCGAAAGCACGGCGTCAGCGCCCTTCGGATCCATCTTCCCGGTCTCGGAGTACATCGGGATCGTGTTCTTCAGCGCGGCGAGATAGAGGTCCTTGTTCTTGCCGACCGTCGCTTCCGGCATCTTCGCCATGATCTCCTCAGGGCTGTGCGAATGGATCCAGGCGAGCGTGGCGAGGATCGCGTTGGTGAGCCCCTGCGTCTCCTTCTCGTGGCCATTGACCCAGGCCGCCGTCGAGTACAGAGCCCCGCCGGGATATTCGCCGCCGAAGGTGTCGAGCGTGTCCTTCTGCGTGCGGGTGTCGGAGAGGATGCGCAGATCCTTGTGGTTGCCCTGGAGCACGGTGACGGAGGGATCGAGCATCACGGCCGCATCGATCTGGCCCTGCTCCATCGCGGCGACGGCGGTGGCACCGAGGCCGACGCCGATCACGGCGGCGCTGGTGGGATCGATGCCGTTCTTCTTGAGCATGTACTTCAGGAAGAAGTCGGTGGAGGAGCCGGGCGCACTGACGCCGACCTTCTTGCCGGCGAGATCCTTGACCGACTTGATGTCGTTGGTTCGCGAGGGCGCGACCACGAGCACGAGGCCGGGATAGCGGTCATAGACCACGAAAGCCTGCAGCTCCTGCTTCTTGGCGGCCAGATTGACGCAATGGTCGAAATAGCCGGACACCACGTCGGCGCTGCCGCCGAGCACGGCCTTGAGCGCGTCCGAACCGCCCTTGAGGTCGACCAGCTCGACATTCAGGCCGGCCTTCTCGTATTCGCCGAGCTGCTTGGCCAGCACCGTCGGCAGATAGCACAGGCAGGAGCCGCCGCCGATCGCGATGGTGACCTTGCTTTGCGCCGCGGCAAAACCGGTGGTGAGCGTCAGCGCGAGCAGCGCGCCGGCGAGCCTGGCAATCGTGTTCTTCATTGGTTTCCTCCGTTCGGCGGGCGGCACCATAAAGCAGCAGGGCTGGCTTGAGAAGCGCTGCCGGAGGCACTGGTCATCGGCCATTCGGCGAAATAGCATGCCCCGACAAGAATAATTCTCGATGGGAGGATCATCCGTGAATCGCTTTACAGCCGGGCTGTCGATTGCCGCCGCCTTTGCCGCCGGATGCGGCGCAACCCATTTGCTCCGGCCGGCACTCGCCGCCGAAAACATCACCGCGCAGATCATCCATACCGGCGAGATGGAGGGCGATGCGCTCGGGGACGCCAACAAGGTCGGCTTTCGCTCCAAGACATTCATGACCGCCGACGGCGCAACCATCTCGATCCAGGTCGGCAATGTGCCCAAGCACATGCATCCCAACACCAACGAGATCCAGTACATCCTGGACGGCACCGGCACGATCTGGCTCGGCGACAAGGAGGTCACGGTAAAGCCCGGCGACCTCGTCATCATTCCCAAGGGCACGCCGCACGGCGGCACCAAGCCGATCAGCGGACAGGTCAAGGCGATCGCGATCAAGACCCCGCCGCAGGCGCCCGACGACACCAAGCTGCTGGATTGAGCTTCCTTCACCTCTCCCGCTTGCGGGAGAGGTCGCGCCGAAGGCGCGGGTGAGGCCTCTTTCCTCTTGGGGGTTCTCGCAAGTGGAGAAACCCTCTCCCCAACCCTCCCCCGCAAGCGGGGGAGGGAGCGCACCCTGGGTGCGGCCCGCAATCCGAAACCAACTTGCGCCCCTACCCGCGCCCATCCGATGCCGTCGGCCGCCAAACCAGCAGACGGCGTTCGACCAGCGTGACGCCATAGTCGATCAGGATCACGAACGCCGACAGCACGAACATGCCGGCGAACACGCCGGCGACGTCGAACACGCCCTCGGCCTGCTGGATCAGGTAGCCGAGCCCGGCCGCCGATCCCAGATATTCGCCTACGACCGCGCCGACCACGGCGAAGCCCACCGAGGTGTGCAGCGAGGAGAACATCCAGGACAGCGCCGAGGGCCAATAGACGTGCCGCATCAACTGCCGCTCGCTCATTCCCAACATGCGCCCGTTGTCGAGCACGGTGCGGCTGACCTCCTTGACGCCCTGGTAGACGTTGAAGAACACGATGAAGAACACCAGCGTCACGCCGAGCGCGACCTTCGACCAGATGCCAAGGCCGAGCCACAGCGCGAAGATCGGCGCGAGCACGACGCGCGGCAGCGCGTTGACCATCTTGACGTAGGGGTCGAACACGGCGGCGACCAGGGGCTGGCGTGCG
The DNA here is from genome assembly GCF_023006515.1 of Bradyrhizobium sp. PRIMUS42. Taxonomy (NCBI): domain Bacteria; kingdom Pseudomonadati; phylum Pseudomonadota; class Alphaproteobacteria; order Hyphomicrobiales; family Nitrobacteraceae; genus Bradyrhizobium; species Bradyrhizobium sp. PRIMUS42. The sequence goes on along the minus strand of NZ_JALBGZ010000440.1, from coordinate 712 downwards.
AACCAGAAGCCGACCAGCACGCCGCCGGCTGATCCGATCACAAAGGCCAGGATCGATTCCGTCAGCGTGATGCCAAGATGCTTCCAGATCACGCCGGACGAGAACCACTTCACGATCTGGATGAACACATCGAACGGATTGGAGAAGAAGAACGGCGGCAGCAGGATCTTGCCGAACAGGGGGACGGTCGACAGCACCTGCCACAGCACAATGCAGACGACCGCAACCAGGATTTGCAGCGCAAGCAGCGTCGGGCGCGACATCAGACCGCCTCCGCCGCGTGCGTGGACTGGGCGTAGCCCTTCATCACCTCGTCCTTGAGCACGCTCCAGATCTCGCGATGCAGCGCATGGAACTCCTTGTCGAGCCGCACCTCGAAGATGTCGCGCGGGCGCGGCAGGCTCACGCGCCAGTCGCCGATGATGCGCGAGGACGGCCCGGCCGACATGATCACGACGCGGTCGGCGAGCGCGATCGCCTCTTCGAGATCATGGGTGACGAACAGCACGGCCTTGCGGTCGGCGTTCCACAAGTCGAGCAGCAGATTGCCCATCACCTGGCGCGTCTGCGCATCGAGCGGCCCGAACGGCTCATCCATCAGCAGGATCTTCGGGTCGCGGATCAGCACCTGCGCCAGCGCGACGCGCTTGCGCTGGCCGCCGGAGAGCATGTGCGGATAGCGACCGGCGAACGCGCCGAGGCCGACGGAGGT
>NZ_JALBGZ010000043.1:0-20277 GCF_023006515.1 Bradyrhizobium sp. PRIMUS42 | reverse complement strand
CGCCGTTCGCGAGCAACTGCGCGAGCGCGCCGTCTGGCAGCTCCGCCGCTTGCGGCTCGCGGACGACACGCCGATCGCCATCGAGCACGCCTTCTATCCCCCGGATATCGGTCTCGAGCTCGAGAAGCGCGATCTGGTCTCGATCATCATGTACCGCGTCTTCGAGGACGAGCTTGGCCTCGCCATCAAGCACGCCCAGCAGACCATCAGCGCCGACCTCGCCGATGCCGGGAGCGCCAAGCTGCTGGGAGTGAAGGTCGGCTCGCCCCTTCTCTCCATCGAGCGCGTCACCTTCGGCAAGGACGGACGGGCGCTTGAGCTGCTGCGCGCCGTTTATCTGCCGAAATATTTCCGCCTCAGCATCAGCCTGACGCGCCGCCACTAGCAACGCCACACGTCAAGAACGAGGACACAAACATGCCGAATGGCGCAAAGACCCCCGATAGCCCCAACATCCTGCTCATCCTCAACGACGACATGGGCTTTTCGGACATTGGCTGTTACGGCGGCGAGATCCAGACGCCGAACCTCGATCGCCTTGCGGCCAATGGCTTGCGCTATTCGCAATTCTACAACACCGCCCGCTGCAGCCCCTCGCGCGCCTCGCTGCTCACCGGCCTGCATCCGCACCAGACCGGCATCGGCATTCTCACCTACAGCAACGGCCCTGAGGGCTATGCCGGCAATCTGAACAAGAGCTGCGTGACGATCGCCGAGGCTCTGAAGAGCAAGAACTACACGTCCTACCTCAGCGGCAAGTGGCACATCGCCAGCAGCCTGACGGAGCCGACCGACGCATGGCCGATGCAGCGTGGCTTCGACCACTTCTATGGCACCATCATCGGCGCCGGCAGCTTTTACCATCCCAACACGCTCACCCGTGGCAACGACAATATCGAGCACGAGGCGGAGAAGGATCCCTCGTTCTTCTACACCGACGCGATCAGCGATCAGGCCGCCGCCTTCATCCGCCAGCACAAGGCGCAGAAGCCCGATGCGCCGTTCTTCCAGTACGTCGCCTATACGGCGCCGCACTGGCCGCTCCATGCCCATGACGAGGATATCGCCAAGTACAAGGGCCGCTTCGATGCGGGGTGGGACAGGCTGCGCGAGGAGCGCCTCAAGCGGCTTGTCGACGACGGCATCATCCATCCGAACTGGCGCCTGACCGATCGCGATCCGACCCAGCCGCCGTGGACCGACGCGGAGCAGCGCGAATGGACGCTGCGCTGTATGGAGGTCTACGCAGCCCAGATCGACCGCATGGACCAGGGCATCGGCCGGATCCTGAAGGCGCTGGAAGAGACCGGCCAGATGGACAACACGCTGATCATCTTCCTCTCCGACAACGGCGCCTGCGCCGAGGACATTCCGGAAGGCGTCACGGCAAAGGAGCTGGTCGACCAGCTCATGATCGCCAAAGCCACAACACGAGACGGCAGGCCGGTGCGCTTCGGCAATGATCCGACCCTGATGCCTGGCGCCGAGGACACCTATCAGAGCTACGGCACCGCCTGGGCAAACCTCTCCAACACCCCGTTCCGGCTCTACAAGCACTGGATCCACGAAGGCGGCATCGCGACCCCGTTCATCGTGCACTGGCCGCGCGGCATCTCCGAAAAAGGCGGCCTGCGGCACAATCCGAGCCAGCTCACCGACGTGATGGCGACCATCCTCGACGTCACCGGGGCCACCTATCCAAAAGAGTACAACGGCAACGCCATCCTTCCCTGCGAGGGAGAGAGCCTCGTGCCGTCATTCGCGGCCGCCTATGGCAATCGCGGCCCGCTGTTCTGGGAGCACGAAGGCAACGCGGCCGTGCGCGCCGGCAAGTGGAAGCTGGTGCGCAAATATCCCGGGCCTTGGGAACTCTACGACATGGAAACCGATCGCACCGAAATGAACGATCTCGCCGCGCAGCATCCGGATCGCGTCCGCGAGATGACGGCGCAGTATCAGCAATGGGCCAATCGCTGCGGCGTGATCCCGCGCGAAAAGATTCTCGAGCTGATGAAGTCGGAAGGCGGCACGGCCTTCTGGGAGGAAGAGAAGCAGATATAGGACATGACGAAAGGTCGCTCACACTGTTGCACCCAGCGCGCCGCCGACGGCGGGCCGGCGACGGGCGCGGATGCGCAAGCAGCGATTCTTCCCAGTCCAACCCCGATCCCGCGCCGCTGGAGCTCGCTGATCGGCGGAACGTTTCGCATGGGATCGGCCGACATCGGCTTCGTCGAAGACGGCGAAGGCCCGGTGAGGCTGGTGACGCTGTCGCCGTTTGCCATTGCCTGCCACGCCGTGAGCAATCTGCAATTCGGCGACTTCGTCCGTGCCACGGGCTACACGACGGACGCAGAACGCTACGGCTGGAGCTTTGTCTTCGACGGGCTGTTGCCGGGAGCGACGCGCAACGCCCGCACGACCCGTGCTCAGGAAACACCATGGTGGATTCCCGTGCTGCACGCCTATTGGGCGCAGCCGGAAGGACCGTCGAGCAGCATTCTCGACAGGCTCGATCATCCCGTCGTCCACGTCTCCTGGAACGACGCACAAGCTTACTGCCAATGGTCCGGCACGCGCCTTCCGACCGAAGCGGAATGGGAGATGGCCGCGCGCGGCGGGTTGGACCAGGCCACCTACCCCTGGGGCAACGAGCTGCAGCCCGGCGGCGAGCATCGCTGCAATATCTGGCAGGGCAACTTTCCCGACCGCAACACCATGGATGACGGCTATTTCGGTACGGCGCCCGTTCACAGCTTTGCGCCCAACGGATATGGCCTGCACAATGCCGCCGGAAATGTCTGGGAATGGTGCGAGGACTATTTCTCGCCGAGCTATCACCGCCTCACGCCATCGCAAGATCCTCTGAACGGCGAGCCGGCGCCCAACCGATCGATGCGCGGGGGATCCTTCCTCTGCCACGAGTCCTACTGTAACCGCTACCGCGTCGCGGCGCGAAGCTCCAACACGCCCGACTCCTCATCCAGCAATATTGGTTTCCGGGTCGTACGCTTCGAGCCGCTGCGGGATCCGGCATAGGATGGCGCAGGCATCCCATCCCGCGAAGCCGGCCACGGCTCCTGGCATTCGCCCGCTGCCGTTGTTCCTGCGCAATTTCGTGCGCAATCGCGAGACCGGCCTTGTGCTTGTCGCCATCGTCGCCGGACTGCGCTCTGGAAGCTGCTCGGCGGAGCCATTGCGCAGGCGCTGGAACTTGCACCGCAGCTCGATCGCTTCGGTCTCGCCTGGCTCGAGGAGCCGATCCGCGCGGATCGCCCGCGGCAGGAATGGACGCAGCTGCGCGAGGCCATTCGCTTTCCGCTCGCAGCCGGCGAGAACATCGCAAGCCACGCCGGCTTTGCCGAGGTGCTGCGTGAGCCGGTGCTCGATGTCGTCCAGCCCGACATCGCCAAATGGGGCGGGCTGTCGGCTTGCGCGAGCATCGCCCGCGACATCCTGCGTCGGGAAAGAAGTTCTGCCCGCATTATCTCGGCGCCGGTGGGCCGCGCGGAGCGCGGAGCCTTTGGAGCAAGTCAGCCACGAACTTGAACTCGCGAAAAGCCCTAATCGTCGCGCCAGGGTTGCTGGTTTAACGCCTTGGGCTCATTCAATTCGCAATCCGATCGAGTTGATAAGGTCTCGCCATTTGGGAATTTCCCGTGCCATGAAGTTCGCCAGATATGCGGGACTATTCGACGGCGCCGGAATAATCCCTTGTGCATCGAGAATTGGCTTGATGGAACTGTCGTTCATGGCGGCCACGAACGCCGCATTGAGCTTCTCAACGATCGGCGCTGGTACGCCCTTCGGTGCAACGACGCCGAAAAAGACGCTGACGTCGAATCCCTTGAGTCCCTGCTCATCGAAGGTCGGCACGTCGGGCAGCACCGGCGTCCGCTCGATCGTCGTCACGCCGAGCGCACGAAGTACGCCCGCCTTGATGTGAGGGGCGGAAACGAAAATGTCAGCGAAGCTCATCTGAACCTGGCCGCCGATGAGATCGTTGATCGCAGGCGCGCCGCCACGATAGGGCACATGCAGGATGTCGGTGCCGGCGATGGCGTTGAACATGACACCCGCGAGGTGAGTGGATGCGCCATTGCCGGACGAGGAGAAGCTCAACTTTCCCGCATTCGCTTTCGCATACGCGATCAATTCCTGCACATTCTGCGCCGGTACTGAGGGATGTACCGAGAGCACGTTTGGCATTTTTCCGATCATGATGACCGGATCGAAGCTTTTGATCGGATCGTAGCTGAGCTTCGTGTACAGGCTCACATTGATGGCGAGCGGGCCCGATGTTCCGAACAGGAGGGTATATCCATCGGCCGGCGACTTGGCGACAAAGTCTGCTCCGACGTTGGCGCCGGCACCGGCACGGTTTTCGACAATGACGGGTTGGCCAAGCTTGGTTCTGACGCCCTCGGCCAGAGACCGCGCCAATGCGTCCGTCGGTCCGCCGGCCGCAAATGGTACGATGAATTTGATCGACCGCTCGGGAAATTCCGCCCACGCTATCGCGGGCATGGACAACGCAATGGACGACGCAAGAAGTAATTTGCGGCAAAGACCGATGAACTCCATAGGCTCCTCCCCTCCCCGCAAGGCTGACGCCATGCCGTTTTCCAACTCCTCGCCGGTTGAGTCTGGCGATCCTGTCGTGCAGCACGTCCGACTTATTGTTCCAGGAAGCTGTCCGCCCGAAATCAGCGACGAACGTCTCGCCGGCTTTCGGTCTCAACATTCCCGTCACCGTGCCGGTGCTAATCATCTGCCCCGCCTTCAGGCCGATGCCGGTCCGCGAGAGTTCGTTGGCGAGCCATGTCACCGGCACGATCGGATGGTCCAGCGCGATAGCAGCGCTGCCCTTCCGGCAAGGAGGCCGGCAAGTTCGCGTTGGGTCGACTGGTCCATTGTGATTACCTCACAAGGAGCGCGGCCGCGCGCGACAGCGGCACCGGCGCCTCACCCAGCAGCAAGTCGATGGCCTCGTCCTCCCAGCGCTGGCTCTCCAGGTTCAGCGTGTTCGGCTCTTGCAAGCGGTGCTCCAGCACAAAGCGGGCGAGCAGAAGGCGGCGGGCATCACCGCCGGATGTGCCCAGGCGCAGGCCCTCCTGGATGAACAGCGCGGCGGTGACAGCGTGATAGAGCTTGCCCGCCGCAAGCCGGCAGAATCGCTCGTTCTCCTCGCGTGAGGCGACCTCTTCGGCAAACCGCAGCGCGCCGTTGATTGCACTCTCGAGACGGGTACGGAATTGACCAGGAACTCCTTGCGTGTCGCCGAGCCGGCTGAGGAGATCATCGCGCAAGGCGGCATGCGCGCCGACCTTACCCACCGCGCGCTGAACGGCATCGAGCGCGTTGATGTTGCTGGTACCCTCCCAGATCAGGCCGAGATGGGCATCGCGCACCAGCCGCGCGTTCGGCCAATCCTCGATGTAGCCGTTGCCGCCGCGCACCTCCATCGCACCGGTCGCCACCGTGACATTGTCGCGGCAGGCCCGGTACTTGACGATCGGCGTCAGCAGCCGCAGCACCTTCTCCGGCGCGGTTGCCGAATAGAGCAGCGCGGACAGCGCCTGCTCGGTCGGCACCATCAGCTTCGCGAGTTGCCGGCGCATCAGGGGATGATCGACCACCGCGCGAGCGAAGGCGTTGCGGTGACGGGAGGCCTGAAGCGCTTCATTGAGGCAGCGCCGCATCATACCGGCGGCACGTGCCAGATGCGAGACGCGGCTGGAATTCACCATCACCAGCATGTGCTTCAGGCCCTGATCTAGCTCACCGAGCTGGTAGGCCACCGCGCCATCGAAAACGATCTCGCCGCTCGCCATGGTGCGGCTGCCGAGCTTGTCCTTGAGCCGCATGATCCGATAGGCATTACGGCCGCCATCCGGCAGCGTCTTCGGCATCAGGAACAGGCCGAGGCCACGTCCCCCGGCGGGCGCTCCCTCCGGTCGCGCAAGCAAGACAGCTAGTTCCGCATCTGCATTGGAGCAGAACCATTTCTCGCCATAGAGCTTCCAGTGCGCGCCATCGCGCACGGCGGTCAGTTCGGCCGCACCGACATCGGACCCACCCGCCTTCTCGGTCATGAACTGCGCGCATTTGAGCAGCGTGGCCGGGTCCTGGCTCCACATACGCGAAAGATAGCGCTCATGAAGCTCGAGGCTGCCGAAGCGGCGAACCAGCTCGGATGAGCTGTCGGTCAAGTTCACCGGACAGAGCAGGCCAAACTCGGCCTGCGAAAACAGATAGTGAAACACGTATTTCACGATCGGCGGCATCGCCGAGGGCCAGCCCAGCACGCCACTACGGTTGCACATCGCGTGCATGCCGAATTGGCCAAATGCGATCCGCTCCAGCTCCCGGTAAGCCGGGTGGTATTCGACCCATTCCTCGTCGCGGCCATAGCCGTCGCGGGGATGCAACACCGGCTGGTGGCGCTCGGCCTGATCGGACAGATCATAAAGCTTGCTTCCAGCGAGCGCGCCGAGCTCAGCAAGATGCGGCTCGAGATGCGCCAGCAGCGGCGCTTCCAAGTACAGGGGAAGCAAGTCCCGTACGCTCTGGTCGATGGCATAGTAATTTAACCCACGACAGGTGGGCGCCAAAGCCTCGGAGCGTCGAGACGACGCTTCGCGACGAGCCAAACCGGCATGAGCGGTCATGAGCTTCCCTCCAGATTGTCGCTCTTGGGCCGGGACGGACCCGGCCAGGCTCCGGGTATGACTTGACAGCGCTTCGCGCAAACGACTTCTTGGGCTGGGGCCTTGAGCGAGAGTCAAGGCTCGGTCATCCCGCGGGGCGCACGATCATGGCTTCACGACGACTTCCTCCGCTGCATGCCGTACGCGCGTTCGAAGCGGCCGCGCGACATTTGTCGATCACGCGCGCCGCCGACGAGCTGAACGTCACGGTTGGAGCTGTCAGCAGGCACGTCCGCGCACTCGAGGTACGCATGGGCACGGCGCTGTTCCTGCGGGGATCGCGGGGCCTGGTCCTGACCTCCGCCGGCAAAGCCTTCGCCGATTCCACGCGCGAAGCGCTGGACCGCATTGCGGACGCGGCCGAAGGCCTGCACCTCCGGCAGTTCAGACGGCTCTCCGTCGGCGTGTACGGGTTCTTCCTATCGCGCTTCCTCCTGCCGATGTGGCCCGGCCTCACGGCCGCGCATCCCGAGTTGGAGATCGATCTGCACACCAGCGCGAACCCCGTCGACCTTCTTGCGAGCCGCTACGACGCGGTCATAGCGGTTTCGGACGGGCAACCCAGAGCGGGCCTGGTCACGCGGCCTCTGCTACCGATCGCCACCGTGCCGGTCTGCTCGCCTGCCTTGCTAAAGGGCGGCGTACTGGACTTCACGACCGTTCCACTGCTGCACAACAGGCCAAGACCGGACGACTGGCGTCGCTGGCTCGACCATGCGCAGCTCACCAAGGTGCCTGTCCGCGGCGGAAGCAGTTTTGAGAATCTCGGCCTCGCCATCGAAGCCGCGGCGGCCGGGCTAGGCGCCGCCATCGCCATCGAGAGCCTGCTGGCTCCGGATCTTGCCCACCTCAATCTCGTGAGAGCACATCCCATCGTCCGGCCGACGCGGCGTCACTTCGTGCTCGAATACGAGCAACGCATGGCGGACGACACTGCGGTCGCAGCGTTTGCTAATTGGCTGTCCGGCATCTGCAAACAGCAGAGCACGAGCAAGACAGCAGCCAAGACACCCACGCGAAAGCGTTCTCCCGATTGAGAGTTGAGTTTCGCTCAAGCCACACCGAGAAAACCTCGTTTGCCAGCCTGAACCGGCTCTGACACAGACCCTGCCATCAAATCATGACGGGGAAACGCTCGATGAAGCTGGTACTCGGAATGCTCGTTGCTGGACTGGCAATCGGGGCAAGCGCACCGGCCGGCGCGCAGATCTCCGGCGACGTTGTCAAGATCGGCGTGCTGACCGACATGTCGGGCATCGTTTCCGATGCCACGGGCGAAGGCTCGGTCGTCGCCGCTCAACTGGCCGCAGAGGAATTCGGCAACCGCGTCGCCGGCAAGGCCGTGCAGATCGTCTTCGCGGACCATCAGCTCAAGCCCGACGTCGGCGCCAGCATCGCCCGCAAATGGTTCGAGCAGGAGGGCGTTGACGCCATCGCCGATGTTCCGAACTCGGCCGTCGCCCTCGCGGTTCAGGAGGTCGCCCGGGCACGGTCGCGCGTCATGCTGTTCTCCTCGCCTGGAACAACCGCACTTACGAACCAGTTCTGCTCTCCGACCAGCGTCGCCTGGACGTTCGACACCTATGCCCTTGCCCGGGGAACGGCCAAGACCGTGGTCGAGGGTGGCGGCAAGACCTGGTACTTCGTGACCGCGGACTACGCTTTCGGTCATCAGCTTCAGAAGGATGCCAGCACCGTCGTTCAAGCCAACGGAGGCAAGGTGCTGGGAGCCTCGGCGCACCCACAAGGGACCACTGATTTCGCCTCCTTCCTCCTCCAGGCGCAAGCTTCGAAAGCCAGCATCGTCGGGCTCGCGAATGCCGCCGGAGATACCGTCGCAACGATCAAGCAGGCTGAAGAGTTCGGCCTGACGGCGGGCGGGCAGAAAATGGCGGCCATGCTCCTGCTGCTCACCGACGTCCACTCGCTCGGCCTGCAGGCGACACAGGGCACGCTCCTCACGACCCCCTTCTATTGGGATCTCAATGAACAGACCCGCGCCTGGTCGGACAAGTTCGCGGCCCGGCGCAAAGGGCAGCGGCCAACGTTCATGCAGATCGGCGTCTATGAGGCTGTTCGTCACTATTTGCAGGCCATCGAGGCAACCGGTTCGGACGACGCGGACAAGGTGATCGCGAAGATGCGCGCAACGCCGATCGAAAGCGCCTTCACCCATGGCGCCACGATCCGCGAGGACGGTCGCGTCATTCGCGACATGTACCTGGCAGAGGTCAAAACCCCGAAGGAGTCCAAGGGAGAGTGGGACCTCTACAAGATTCTCCGGACAATCCCGGCTCAAGACGTGACCATTCCGCTGGCCGAGAGCACCTGCCCGCTCGTGAAGCGCTGACACGACATCAGACCCTGACTCCAACACCCGAGGACGACCATGACGACACCCGAGAGCGAGTGGCAATATCCCTACGGCACCAAGCAGCGCTACCACCTCCAGCACGTGCATCTCTTTGCCTCCGACGTCGATGCGACCATCGATTTTTACAAGAAGTGGTTCGACGCCGAGGTGATGTGGGACGGGGATGTCGCCGGTGCGCGCAACGTCTTCATCAAGGTCGGTATCGGCGCGCTGCATCTTTACGACCAGCTTCCGCGCGGAGAAGGCAAGAACGCCGTCCACCACCTGGGCATGCAGGTCGTCGGCATCGACGAGCTCTACGACCGCATGAAGGCAGCGGACCTTCATATTCCCAATCCCATTCGCCGTCTCGGCGGCGGCGGCTATTTCATGCTCGGCGCGCCGGACGGCGTCGTCATCGAGGTGTTCGAGCCGGGCAAGCTCCGCGAGCCGGTGGTGCGTGACTATTATGGCTTCGGGGGATAGACCCTTGAACATCCCGGCTCCGCTCGAGACCATTGCCGACCTCGTGGCCGCTCATGCGGAGAAAACTCCGGCCAAGACCGCCCTGACATTCGTGGACGTGACGGCTGACGGTGGGTATCGGACAGAGGAGCGCTCGTACGCGCAGTTGGAAAGAAACGGCGCGGCGCTCGCCAAGCGACTGGCCGCGCTTGGCCTTCGGCGGGGCGACGCCTTCGCCCTGATGATGGCCAACCATCCGGAATTCGTCGAAGCCGTGGTGGCAGGTGCGATGCTGGGAGCCGTCTTCGTGCCCATCGATCCCAATCAACGCACAGGGCACGCTGCTCTGCCTCGGTCTAGTATCCGCATAAGCGCCCGAATTTGCTCGACGAGGTCGAACGCGCCTTGGGGTGCAAGCGTCCCCTCGTGAAGAATCGCACCCTATGCCGTGAACACGCGCCCGGGAGATCATTCACGATGATGAAGCCTCGAGCCGGTCCAGATGACGCCTCTGACCATCTGGCTCACATCAGTGATCGAAGAAGTTCTAGCTCTGGTTCAAGCCTGTCTGAAGAGAATGCAAACCGGGCTTCCGACCTTGACCACCTTGTCGGTGGCTACGAGACGACCATCCACGGTACGATTGAACATCGCAACGGTGTCGCTATCCTCGTTGGCCGCGAACAGATATCTATCCGATACAGCAAGCGCGAAAAACCGCGGCGTCTTGCCTCCGCTGAGCGTCCAGCCCACCGACGAGAGCCGTCCGTTCGCAGCGTCGATCGCAAAAATACCGATGCTGTCATTGCCTCGGTTTGACGCATAGACGTAGCGACCATCGGCCGAGACTGCGATCTCCGCGGCGCGGCTGTCGCCGGTGTAGGTATCCAGCACGGCCGAGACCACCTGCAACGGCGTCAGCGCACCATTGGCCGGGTCGAAACGATACGCCGTCACCGTGGAATCCAGCTCATTGACGACGTAGGCCAGCTTACCGGCGGGATGGAACGCTACATGCCGCGGCCCTGCCCCCTCACGGGAACGGACCGGCGGAACGGCCTGCACCAGCTTGCTCTTCTCCGCATCGATCCGGTAGGTGAAGACGAGGTCGAGCCCTTTGTCAGGCACTACAATGAATTTTCCGGACGGATCAAACTCCACCTGATGCGGCTTCGCAAACGGCTGCTCGACGCGGTGCGGGCCGATCTTGCCTTCCAGCTTGACCAGGTCGATCACCGCACCGAGTGAGCCGTCGTCGTTGCGCGGCAACAGCGCCAATGTCGAGGTTATGTGGTTGGCGACCACGACGAAGCGGTTGCTCGGATCAATTGCGAGATGCACGGGGTTCTTGCCCTCTGTGCTCTGGCGGTTAATCACCCGCAGCTTTCCATCTGCGGGATCAATTGCCATCGCGGTGATGTCGCTGAGATCGCCATGGACGGTGTAGAGGAAACGCCGGGTGCGGTCGAAAGCGAGGAACGAGGGATTGACGAGATCGCCGAGCAATTGAAGATGGGTCCACTCCCCGCTCGCATTGTCCATGCGATAGACATTCAGGCCGTCGCCGCGGGCGTTGCGTTCCTTTGTGGTGCGCGCGCCGACATAGACGTACGAAGTGGATCCTTCCGGCATGGTCTGCTCCCATGAAACTTGGCGCGCCTGTGCGCGCAATGACGGCGCAGCGGCCGCGAACGCACCGCCGATCGCAAGATGCGCCAGCCTGCGCCGGGACAGTTCGAGCGGCCGTTTCCCAAGCGCCATTGCTCTCTCCCTATATTGCTTTTTATCGCTTAAAACACAATTCTGTGACGAGCACAACGGTCTTCCTTACGCTTGTGCCGACCGGGCGGGTCGGCCAATGATCCATGCTCCAGTCGCCCTTTGAGTCGTTTGCATGCCCCGTCCCAACCTTGCCACCCAGATGACCACGCGGATCCTCGACTACATCCGCGTCAACGATCTCGAGGCTGATCATCATTTGCCGAGCCAAGTGCTGGCAGATGCGCTCCGCGTCTCGCGCGCGCCGATCAACGCCGCCCTCCAGATATTGGAGGACATGAACGTCGTGCGGTCTGAGCCAAACCGTGGCTTCTTCCTGGTCAAGAGCGCGCGCGAGCTTCCGCAGATCCCGCACACCGCCGAGGAACAAGAGGATGAATGGTACTTTGCGATCGCGGAAGACCGGCTGTCCGGCAAGCTCCCCGAGCGTGTCAGCGAAAGCGAGCTGATGCGGCGCTACGGCTTGTCGCGCACGCGCCTGCTCAAGATTCTCACGAAGATCTCCGATGAGGGCTGGATCGAGCGTCTGCCCGGCAATGGCTGGGAGTTTGGGCCGCTGCTGACCTCGCGCGAGAGCTACCAGCAAGGCTATCAGCTGCGCATCGCGCTGGAGCCGCAGGCACTGACCCTGCCGAGCTTCGAGGTCGATCGCACGGCCTTCGCCGCAGCGCGGGAGAAGCAGCAATGGCTGCTCGACGGCGCCTACAAGCGTGCCTCCCGCGCGGAAATCTTCGCCGCCAACAACGACTTCCACGAAATGCTGATGACGTGCAGCGGCAATCCGTTCTTCCTCGACGCGGTGAAACGCGTCAACCGGCTGCGCCGCCTCGTCGAATATCGCATCACAGTGGACCGCAGCCGCCTGCCCCAGCAGTGCCGCGAGCACATCAACATCCTGGATTTGCTGGAGAAAGGCCTCCGCCAGGAGGCCGCCGACTTCCTTCGAGTCCATATCTCCGGCGCGGGGCTGATCAAGATCCCCCGCGCGTAGCGCAACATTGGGCTTATTGTCTTTTATAATTTAAAATGCAATAACGCTTCCCGAAGGCGGCTGCCGGAGAGACGGACAAGCGCGCCAAATCCACAAGCCCGGGGAAGCGCCGCCATGTCCGCGACATCAGTCGAGCAGTCCGCAACGCGCAAGGTGTTCTGGCGCATCGTGCCCTACTGCTTCGTCCTTTACGTGATCTCCTATCTCGACCGCGCCAATATCGGCTACGCGGCGCTCCAGATGAACAAGGAGCTGGCGCTGACCAGCGAGGCCTTCGGCTTCGCCGCCGGCATCTTCTTCATCGGCTATTTCCTGTTCGAGGTGCCGAGCAACGTCGCGCTCAACAAATACGGCGCGCGCATCTGGATTTCGCGAATCCTGATCACCTGGGGCATCGTCGCGACCGCGACCGCCTTCGTGCAGAGTGCGACGCAGCTTTACGTGCTGCGCTTCCTGCTCGGCGTCGCGGAGGCCGGCTTCTTCCCCGGCATCATCATCTACCTGACCTACTGGTTCCGCGCCAAGGAGCAGGCCACCACGGTCGCGCTGTTCACCGCGGCGATCCCAGTGTCGTATCTCCTGGGCGCGCCGCTCAGCACCTGGATTATGGATCACGTCTCCGGGTTCGGCCTCAGCGGCTGGCGCTGGATGCTGCTGCTCGAGGGCGGCCCCGCCGTGATCGCCGGCATCGCCAACTATTTCATCATGACCGACAGGCCGGAGCAGGCGCGCTGGCTGACCGTGGAAGAGCGCGACTGGCTGACCGGAGAACTGCGCAAGGACCACGCCACGCGCCCCAATGTCGAGCATCTCGGCGTGATCGCCGCGATCACCAATCCGAAGGTGCTATTCCTTTCGGTGATCTATTTCGTCTACCAGGTCGGCAATCTCGGCATCGGCATGTGGATGCCGCAGATCATCAAGGGCATGTCGGGCTCGCTGACCAATTTCGAGATCGGCCTCGTCGCCATGCTGCCCTACGCGTTTGCAACGGTTGTGATGGTGCTGTGGTCGCGCAATTCCGACCGCACGGGCGAGCGGCAGAAACATTCGGCGCTGCCGCTTTTGCTCGGCGCCGTCGCGCTCGCCCTCACCGGCCTGTTCGTTCAGCCGGCCGTTGCGATGGCGCTGATCTCGCTCGCGCTCGCCGGCATCTACGCCTTCAAGTCGCCGTTCTGGTCGCTGCCGGGTCTGTTCCTCAGCCGCTCCACAGCGGCGGTCTCGATCGCCGCGATCAATTCGATCGGCAATCTCGGCGGCTTTGCCGGGCCATATGCGATCGGTGCGATCAAGGACTGGACCGGCAGCACCTATGGCGGCTTGTTGTGCCTCAGCGGTCTCCTGTTCGTCTCCTTCCTGATGACTTGGTTCGCCCGGATGGAAAACACTGCTGCCGGGCGCGCCAAGCCGGCCGAGCAGCACGCTTGAGGACCTTTGGTATGGGCGACGTCACCACGCTTTCGGCCGCAGGCAAGACCTATCGCATCGCCGATATTGCAGGCGTCGCGGGCGACGATCTCGTGCGACTGCCAGTGATCCTGCGTATCCTGCTCGAAAACGTATTGCGCAATGCCCGGCGGGAACGCGACGATGCCGTCGCTGCGATACGTGACTGGCTGCGAAATGGCACGAGCGAGCGCGAGATCGCCTTCCAGCCCTCGCGCATCCTCATGCACGACACCACCTGCGGCCCCGCCCTGGTCGACATCGCGGGCCTTCGGGCCTCGCTGGCCGAAGCCGGCGGCGACCCGGCCCGGCTCAATCCGGTGTTGCCGGTCGATGTCTCGACCGATCACTCGATCGGCGTCGACGTGTTCGCGCACAAGAACGCGCTCCAGCAGAACATGCAGCAGGAGCTCAAGCGCAACGCCGAGCGCTACCGCTTCATGAAATGGGCGACGTCGGCGCTGTCACGCGTCCGCGTGCATCCACCAGGCACCGGTATCATGCACACCCTGAATCTCGAACGCCTGGCGAACGTCGTCACCAGATTCGATCGTGACGGCACGCCGTGGGCAGCGCCGGACACGCTGATCGGGACCGACAGCCATACGCCGATGATCAACGGCATCGGGGTGCTTGCCTGGGGCGTCGGCGGGCTGGAAGCTGAGAGCGTGATGTTCGGAATGCCTGTGATGCTGCGGGTGCCCGATGTGATCGGTGTGCGCCTCACCGGCTGCTTGCGCGAGGGCGTCCTCGCCACCGATCTTGCGCTCACGGTCACCGAGCGCCTGCGCCGCATCGATCTGGCCGATCGCTTCGTCGAATTCTACGGCCCTGGCGTCTCCACTCTGTCCGCGGGCGACCGCGCCGTGGTTGCCAACATGACGCCGGAGTTCGGCGCCAATTCCGGCTATTTCCCGATCGACCAAAGGACGATCGAGTATCTCGTGCAGACAGGCCGCTCGGTCGAGCAGATCGCGCTGGTCGAGGCCTATGCCCGCCGGCAGCAGCTCTGGTTCAATCCGCAGGCCGTCCCCCGCTACACCGACACTTTGACTATCGATCTCGACGAAGTCGAGGTCAGCGTCGCCGGTCCGCGCCGCCCGCAGGATCGCATAGCAGCGAGCTGCACTGCGGGAGCGCTTGGCCTAGCCGCTGCCGCATCTCCGACTGAGGGCCCCAGCGATGGCTCGGTCGCAATCGCCGCGATTACGAGTTGCACCAACACGTCCGACCCGCGCCTGCTGATCGCGGCCGGCCTCGTCGCGCGCAAAGCGCGGCAGTTCGGCCTCAAGCCGCCGGCCTGGGTGAAAACGTCACTCGCGCCAGGTTCGCCCACCGCCGACACTTATTTGCGTCGCGCTGGCCTGCTGGACGATCTCGAGGCGCTCGGCTTCAGCATCGTCGGCTATGGTTGCACCACCTGCATCGGCAATTCCGGCGCGCTCGCGCCCGTGATGGCCGAGGCCATGACTTCGAGGAAAATCGCGCCGGTCGCGGTGCTCTCCGGCAACCGCAATTTTCCTGGCCGCGTCCACACGCAGGTCGAGAACGGCTTTCTTGCCTCGCCGCCGCTCGTCGTCGCCTTCGCGCTTGCGGGCGACGCAGAGCGTGACATTCTGCATGATGCGATCGGGCGCGACATGGACGGCCGGGATATTCATCTTTCCGATCTCTGGCCGTCCGGCGCCGAAATCGATGCAGCACTGGCGCAAGCGCGCGACGTGACCGACTATGCAATCTCCTACGATGCCGCAGAAGCCAGCGCCGCGTGGGCCGCACTCGATGCGCCCACCGAGGCCCCCCTGTTCCCTTGGGACCAAGCCTCGACCTATATCCGCCGGCCGCCGTTTGCTGGCATCGGCAAGGGCACGCGCCTCGGCCGCTATGCCGCGACGCCGTTGCTTGTGCTCGGTGACGATATCACGACTGATCACATCTCGCCGGCGGGGGCCATTCCAGCAAGCAGCGATGCGGGCGAATACCTCGTCGCGCGTGGCGAGACGCCGCAAGATCTCAACGTCTTCGCCTCGCGACGGGGCAATTGGGAGGTGATGCTACGCGGCCTCTTCACCAACAAGAGCGTGCGCAACCTGCTGGCGAGCGATCTAGCGCCCGGCACGACCATCCATGCGGATTCCGGCGCACGCATGTCGCTCCGGCTTGCTGCCGAGCGTTATGCGGCCGAGGGACGGTCTCTCGTCATCGTGGCCGGTGAGCGCTACGGCATGGGCTCTTCGCGCGACTGGGCCGCCAAGGGGGTGGCGTTGCTCGATATTCGCGCCATTCTCGCGCTGAGCTTCGAGCGGATCCACCGCTCGAACCTGATCGGAATGGGTATCCTGCCGCTGCGCCTGCCAAGGGATCGTCGGCCGCAAGATCTCGGACTGAGGCCCGGCGACGATCTGGAGATCGACGCCGACCCTGGCACAATCGCCCCGCGAGCTCCGGTGAGTGTGAGGATTGTGACGGACGGTGTCGCGCGGGACTGCTTCGTCGCAACGGCTGCGATCGAGACGAATCTGGAGTGCGAGATTCTTCAGGTTGGTGGGCTGCTGCCGCTGATTCTGCGGAATGCTTTCGACTGATTTGAGATGGTCCCCCCCATCTCAAATGGTCCGCTCACGCTGGCTCTGACAGGCTTTTTCTTGATGTCCCAGTGCACACGTCGTGCACACGCCGCCTTCTAACCTATTGAAAGACTTAGACTCTCGCTCCAGCCATCATGGGCCAATTTGAGCCAGCTTCAGCCAAAAAGATCGAGGCTGGTCAATGGTGATCAGCTTTACGCGCGAGAAGGCGGGCAGTCACTCCAATTGAGCTACTCCGACATCTAAGCAGCTCCAGCCTGACGGATAGCTTCCGATCTCGAGCTAGCGAAGACTTCCATTGGCCTTTCATGCACAGATCGCCTACAGCACCGGTACGGTTGAGGGGCATGGCGCCGACGGTTAGATAAAGCTCGCAAATGCGTTCCGTTGCGCCGCCGTCAGGCGCAAGCCGTGCTTGGTGCGCCGATCCAGGAAATCGCTGGGCCCTTTGGCCCATTCGGTCTCGCGAAGAAACATGGCCTCGCGTTCGTAGAAGTCTCCGCCGAAATGCCGGCCGAGATCGGCCGACACGCGGGCGGGACCCAGCAGCTCGCGCGCCCGCGTGCCGTACAGGCGGGCATAGTGGTGGACCAGCTTGCGCGGCAGATCGGGATATTCGCGCGCTAGCTGGACGATGAAGGCATCGAAGTCACGGCCGAAGTCGCCACCCGGCAGCGGCCGTCCCGCCGTCCAGGCCTGCGCCATGGTCGGGAACCACGGCGTGAGACGCTGCAACGCCTGCTCTGCGAGCCGGCGGTAGGTGGTGATCTTGCCGCCGAAGATCGAAAGCAGCGGCGGCACGCCTGGCGCGCCATGAACCTCGAAAACATAATCGCGCGTCACCGCCGACGGATTGGCGGCATTGTCATCGTAAAGCGGCCGGACGCCGGAAAAGGCATGGACGATCTGGCGCTGCTCCGGCGGGACTCGAAAATAGCGGCGCAACACGCCCAGGAGGTAGGCGACCTCGCCGTCGTCGATCGCGACGTCCTCCGCACGGCCGTCATAAGGGATGTCCGTCGTGCCGATCAGCGCCAGATCCTTCTCGTAAGGGTTGACGAAGATGACGCGCTGGTCCTCGTTCTGGAGCAGATAGGCTTGCGGCCCGCTCCAGAATTTCGGCACCACGATATGACTGCCCTTGACCATGCGCACATTGTGCGAGGCGCTCAGCCCGATGACGTCCTGGACGACGTCCTGGACCCACGGCCCGGCCGCATTGACCAGCGCGCGCGCCCGGACGATCCGCACCCCGCCGTCGTCCGCCTGCATCTCCAGTTGCCATGCGTCCCCTTCCCGGCGCGCACTGACCGCGCGGGTGCGGGGCAGGACGACGGCGCCGTTGCGCGCGGCATCGACCAGATTGAGGATCACGAGCCGGGAGTCGTCGACCCAGCAATCCGAATATTCAAAGCCGCGGTGAAATTCGGGGCGCAGCGCCGCGCCCGCCGGTGCGTGCGTGAGATCGAGACCATGGCTCGCCGGCAGATGCTTGCGGCCGCCGAGATGGTCGTAGAGAAACAGCCCGGCTCGAATGAGCCAGGCCGGGCGCTGCTCCGGTGAGTGCGGCAGCACGAAACGCATCGGCCAGATGATGTGCGGCGCGGAGGCGAGCAGAACCTCGCGCTCGATCAAGGCTTCGCGCACCAGGCGAAACTCGTAATATTCGAGGTAGCGCAGCCCGCCGTGAACGAGCTTTCCCGAGCGCGACGAGGTGCCCTCGGCAAGATCGCCCTTCTCGCACAGCAGAACCTTCAGGCCGCGGCCCGCCGCATCGCGCGCGATGCCGGCCCCGTTGATGCCACCGCCGATGATCGCGATGTCGACCAGACCGTGATCCCTGCCCGCGTACGGCGCAGCCCCGGTCATCACGTCCTGCTGCGCTTCTTCTCGACCCGTTGCCGCGCTGCCGCCTTTGCCGATGCGCCCGCCCTGCCCGGCTTCGGCCTGGCAGCCTTGGACTTGGAACCTTCGGGCTGCTGGAGACCGTAAGTCGAGAAGCCCTTCGCGGTGTCGGCGATCTCGGCTTCGCTGAGAATGTGCGGCGATCCCAATGCAAGCGAGAGATAGTATTGGCGCGCGATGGTCTCGAGCTCGACCGCCAGCCACATCGCCTTGTCGAGGTTGGCGCCGACCGCGATCATGCCGTGATTGGCCAGCAGGCAGCCGTTACGGCCTTCGAGCGCGACGAGCGCCAGCTCGGACAATTCCGCCGTGCCGTACCGCGCATAGCCGGCGCAACGGATGTCATTGCCGCCGAACGCGGCCATCATGTAGTGGCAGGCCGGGATCGGCTTGCGCGCGATCGCGAGCACGGTCGCATAGGTCGAATGGGTGTGGACGACGGCGCCGACATCGGGACGGCCGCGCATGATGTCGAGATGAAAGCGCCATTCGGTCGACGGCTTTAATGGCCCGTCCCAGGAGCCGTCGTCGCGATCGAGCGGCATCGCGGCGATCATCTCCGGCTTCATCGCGTCATAGGGCGTCGCGGACGGCGTGATCAGCATCCGGTCCTTGTAACGGGCGGAGATGTTGCCCGACGTGCCCTGATTGAGGCCCGATGCGTTCATCCACCGACATTTGGCGATGATCGCCTCGCGCAACTGTCGCTCCTCGCGGGTCATGGCAAGATACCTTTCGTCTTCAACACGGATTGAGCGGCGGCTCGCCGGCAAGATAGCGGCGAACCTCTTCCGCCGCCTGATCGGCGGCAATGGTGACGGTGCGCAACGAGGCTCCCGCAATATGGGGCGTCAGCGTGACGTTGGGCAATTGCAGCAGCGGCCAGTCGGCCGGCACCGGCTCCACGGCAAAGGTGTCGAGCATGGCCCCGCCGAGCCGTCCGACAGACAGCGCCTCGAACAGCGCCTGGTAGTCGACCAGGGGGCCACGCGCCGTATTGATGAAGATGGCGCCGGGCTTGACCTGCGCCAGCGCCGCGCGATCGATGAAGCCGGTGGTCTCGGCGGTCACGCGCGCATGCAGGCTGATCACGTCGGCGCGCGCCAGGAGCTCGCCGAGGCCGACATGCTCGACGCCGTCATTACGATCCTGAGCGCTGAGCTGGACGTAGGGGTCCGTCACCAGGATCTTGCAGCCGAACGCCTTGAGCAGCTTTACGACGCGGGTGCCGATCGCGCCATAGCCGACGATGCCGACGGTCATCTCGCCGAGCTCGCGCCCGGTGCGATCGGCGCGATAGAGGTCGCCGCGCCATTCGCCGCCGCGCAGGGATTCATGCCCGCTGCGGATCAGGCGCGTTTCAGCGAGAATCGCGCCGATGGTGAACTCGGCCACGGCGCTGGCGTTGCGGCCGGGCGTGTTGACCACGAGCACCCTGTAGTCGCGCGCGGCCTGCATGTCGATATTGACGGGGCCGCCGCGCGAGACCGCGATGAATTTGAGGCCCGGCAGGCGCTGCAGCATCGATCGCGAGACCGGCGCAAGATGCGTCACCAGCAATGCGGCGTCGCCGATGAAGTTCACGACTTCATCGGGATCGCCCATGAACTCCTTCAGTCCGTCGAGCTTGGAGCCGGCATAGCCATGCTCCATCGGCTCGTCCGGCCATGGCTGCTCCAGAACGCGGATGTCGATGGCGTTGCCACAGGCTGCCGTGATCCGTTCGGCAAAGACCTTCGGCAGCATGAAGCGATCCCCGACGATGGCAATCTTGCTAGGCATGACCGGCTCCCGCACGCACGGCCGCGAGTTGCTTCCAAACCGGCCGCGCCGCGAGCCTGGCATTCAGATAGGCCGGAAACAGCCGTCCATAATGCGACGCCAATGCCGCGTCCGGCGTTTGCGGCGTCGCAAGATATGGCCGCACCCACACATCCGCGCAGGCCGTCATGTCCGGATAGAGGCCGGTCGCCACCGCCGCGATCATGGCGGCGCCCGCAGCTCCCGCCTCGCCGCGGCTACAGACGCGCACGTTGCATT
>NZ_JALBGZ010000439.1:0-5525 GCF_023006515.1 Bradyrhizobium sp. PRIMUS42 | reverse complement strand
CGTCATCATCATCGGCGGCAGCTTTGCCGGTCTCGCCGGCGCCCTGCAGCTCGGCCGTGCCCGCCGCAAGGTCACCGTTCTCGATACCGGCCTGCCGCGCAACCGCTTCGCCGGCCACTCGCATGGTCTGCTCGGCCACGATCACAAGCCACCGCGTCGCGCACCGCGTCACTCGCCGTCTTAACGTACCTATCCCTCATACCGGAAAGCTCCGATGGCTGACCTGGTCAATCCCGTGCGGCGCATTCCCACCTCCAGCGCCCTGCCCATCGCCGTCCTTTCCGTCCTAACCGCGATGGGAACGCTGGCGACCAACATCTTGCTGCCGTCTCTGCCGCACATTGCGATCTCATTGAATGTCACGAGTGCGGCGGTCACGTCCGCCATCACCGTCTTTCTTGCGGTGTTCGGATTGGGCCAGCTCCTGGTCGGACCGGTTTCGGATCGCTATGGAAGACGTTGGCCGGTCCTGATCGGATTTGCCGTGTTCTTCGCGGGCAGCGTCTGGTGCGGTCTGGCAACCGACCTGCCTAATCTCCTTGTCGGCCGCGTCGTGCAGGCAACAGGTGCTTGCGCGACGGCAGTGCTGTCTCGCGCCATCGCCCGCGACATGTTTAGCGGCGCAGCGCTGGCACGCGCGATGGCGCTCATCATGATCGTGATGTCCGCTGCTGCCGGGTTCTCGCCACTGCTTGGCGGCGCACTCGACCACAGTCTGGGCTGGCGCGCCGAATTCGCGCTGGTCGCGGCCTTTGCTGCCGTCGGCGCCGTTGCCTACGGCATCGTTCTCGGCGAAACCCACAATTCGATCCGCACGCCGCTCAACCCAGTTGCCATCGGCAGGACCTATGCCGGCTTGATTGGCGACCGTCGCTTCGCTATCCCCGCGATCACCTCGAGCCTCATCATAGGGGGCATGTTCTCATTGTTTTCCGCTGCACCGCGCCTATTCATCGAAGCGCTGCACTTTACGCCGATCCAGCTAGGCCTCTTTTTCGCCGGCACCGTCTTCATCGTATCCGCCGCGGGTATGCTTGCATCGAGATTGGCATCACGCTACGGGCTCGATGGCCCGATCCGGGCCGGCTTGTGCGCGACGGCCGCCAGCAACCTTGCGATCGTGCTCATCTCGATGATTAGTCCGACTTTCCTGCCTTTTCTGGCCGCGATATGCGTTTTTCTTCTCGGGGCGGGTGTTGTCATTCCACTGGCCACTGCGCGGGCGCTTTCTCCAGTCGGGGAGAAGGCCGGCGCCGCCTCGGCGCTGCTGGGTTTCTTGCAGATGATGGTCGCCGCGATCGGCGTATGGCTTGCTGCCACAGTGTCGCATGAAGCAATGTTGGCGCTGGGCGTCGTGATGAGCGCATTTTCCCTGCTGGCTCTTGGCCTGTACGCGCGAGGCCCAGGATCTTGATTGGCGCATGACTCCGCGCGCGTTTCTTTTCAGTCGCTCGTCAGCTTTGCGAAGTCCGGCTTACGCCGTCGGGCAAACGCGGCAAAACTTCACCAGTTTGACAATTGTGCCTTCTCCCCTCGGCATCAAGTGCCGTGGAATTCCGGTTTGCTGCTGCCAGGTGGGCGCTTCATCTCGAACATGTTCTCGGTCCTGACCTCGAGGTAGTCTCTCGGCCGGCACGCAGTATCGGACGCGCAAGTGCCGTGTTGGAGACGCCGTTCTCGATCAACGATTGGTCAATGTAGACCGCCACAACCTCACTGAGCAGGAACCATTCTTCGACCTTTTCACCGCGTGCGTTGGCGAGTTGAGAGACCTCGACGACCTTGCATTCCATGGCGGCCCTGCTCTCGCCTACCCTTGGCAAAGCTACATAGCGCCTTAGCCAAGAGTTCCGGCGTCCGCCGGGTCAGGCCGGTGATGATGCCGAGCCCGCCGGCGTTGGCGCGCCGGCCCTGTCTGTTTTCGGTCACCACAATTCAAGTATTTGACAGTATTCTAATTCTTGAATTACGACACCATGCAGTCTCCGCAATAGGCAAGCCAATGGGTAAGTTTCAACCTGTCCTCCAACGGAGCCCATCACCATGGATGACGTCATCATCATCGGCGGCAGCTTTGCCGGTCTCGCCGGCGCCCTGCAGCTCGGCCGTGCCCGCCGCAAGGTCATCGTTCTAGATACGGGCCTGCCGCGCAACCGCTTCGCCGGCCACTCGCATGGTCTGCTCGGCCACGATCACAAGCCACCATTGGACATCCTGGCCGAGGCGCGGCAGCAATTGGCGCGTTATCCCACGGTCAGGCTGGTCAATGCCCGGGCCGACAGCATCTCTGGCAACATCGACAAATTCTCCGTCCTCACTGGCGATGGCGAAAGCCTTGGGGCGCGCCGCCTGGTCCTGAGCTATGGCATCGTGGACCAGATGCCTGACGTTCCGGGCTTTGCCGAAAGCTGGGGGACGTCCATCGTGCCCTGCCCCTATTGCGACGGCTTTGAAGTCGCCGGCCAGCATTGGGGCCTCGTCTGGTCCGGCCCGCAGTCGCACAATCAGGCCAGGCTGTTCCTCGATTGGACCGACAAGTTGACGCTCTTCGCCGATGGTCACGACATTCCGCCTGATATCCAGGCCGATCTGGCGCGCCGCAACATAGCTGTCGTCGATGGCCGGATCACCGAGATCGCCCATCACAAGGGCCATATCGCCACCGTCAATCTCGATACCGGCCGCAATGTCGCGGTTGACATCCTGTTCGCCCATCCGCGCAACAAGCCCTCCGCAAGCCTGCATGAATCATTGGGCCTCGCCACGATCGATACGCCCTCGGGCATCGCCCTCAAGGTCGACGAGCGCCGCCAAACCAGCATGCCCGGCATCTACGCCGCCGGCGACCTCACCACGCCCTTCTTGCCCTCGGTCACCCAGGCATCATCGCAGGGCGCGATGGCGGGTATCTTCGCCCAGCAGTCGATGCTGGTTTGAGAGCACAGATTGGAGATGAGCATGGCCGTCGAACCGGACAGCGCGGGTGTGCGCTTCCCTCCGCCCTTCGTCTATCTGGGAGCGCTGCTGTTGGGGCTGGCGGCGGAGCGGTTCGTCACCCAGCGCTCTTTCGGCATCGACTGGCGGTTGCTGGTCGCGACGGGCGCGCTGCTGTTCGTTGCCGGCGCGGCGATGATGCTTGCAGCGGCGGGGCTGTTCCGGCGGCTGGGCACCAACGTTCCGCCGTCGCAGCCAACGACCCTCATCGCAACCACCGGTCCTTATCGGTGGACCCGCAACCCCATGTATCTCGGCATGGCGCTTATCTATGCCGGCCTTGCGATCGGCTTCGACGGGCCGATCGCCTTCGCCTTGCTCCCGTTGGTGCTGATCGCGATCCAGACGCAGGTGATCGCCCGCGAGGAGCGCTATCTCGAAGCGAAGTTCGGCGACGACTACCGCCGCTACAAGGCCGAGGTTCGCCGCTGGCTCTGACTATTGCGCCGCTGCCGCCTGCGTGGCCGCCCGTCAGCCAGCTTTCCCGACAGATCGCCGTCGTTACCCGGAGCAGCTTTCAGTATCTGGAAAGTATCCATCAGTCTTGCAGAGCCGTCGGCTATCCAACAACAGGGGGCATCAATGGTCTACAGTCTAATTGTCAAAAAAGAGATCCGCAGGAGCTTCGATCATGTCAACAACCAGCGTTGGGATGATGCTGCAAAGGGCCTAACACCAAACGCGTATCACTGGGTTGCCGGAGATCATGCGTTGGGGGGTGAGCGACATGGAAAGCAATCGGTGAAGCAGTGGTTCGAGCGCATGGGCCGTGTTTTCCCGAAGCTTCACATAGATATTGAGCAGGTCGAGGTGACGGGTTGGCCATGGAATACCACAGTGTTCGTCAAGTGGCGGGCCAACGCGAGGCTACTTGACGGCCAAAGCCTGTATGTGAACAGGGGCGTCCACGTCTTCAAGTTGCGATGGGGCAAGGTTTATTCGATTGAGGAATACTTCGACTCGCAGGCTGCAGAACGAAGCCTCGCTATCCAAGCTCGTGCCGGTTTGGATGAAGCTGCGGCTGGACCAATCGTGAGCTGACGCGGATCATTCGTGTGATCCCGCCATCAGCTTGGCGTTGGTGTTGGCGAGGGTTGGGGAGTGGTGGGTAGAGGATTTGGCTGCTGCTGAAGCGGGCCGGGAAGCGGATCGCCACCGTGCGGAATGCAAGTCCCGATGTTGCTGACTTGGATGTCGCGTGCCTTGGTAATCCCTGCGCCGTTCGAAACTGAGTGCCGCCGATCTGTCCCAAGCCTCGAATGCGTCCGCGTAATGCCTCCGCATCTGCGCCTCCGCGGACAGGCAGTCCGCGAATTTCTCGAATACCAGATCGGTGTTGACTGTTTCTAGGTAGCTTTTTGTTGAGTTCACTGGTGCGCTACCGGCCGCAAATTTGGCAAAATGCGCCGTGCGCGGCGATGAACAAGGCGACGGCCGACCGGCAATAGGAATCGATTTCGTTGTCGTCCTCTGCTCTCGCCTGACCGAAGCGTGCGATCATCAGGAGATCGGATCCTTTGAAAAGCGCGGCAAACAAGCGGGCGGACCGGAGAGGATCGGGCACGTTCAGAAGCGCCTTCGCGTGCAACCGACGCAACAGGGCCTCGATTTGGGCGATGACATGGCCGGGGCCGGCTTCGTAATGGAGCTTGCTTAACGAGTTTTGATTCGTCCTGTTGGCCATGACCATGGCTTCGACACTGCGGACGTCTGATCTCAACAGCGTGCGAAGCAGGGATGATCCCACCGCCATGAGCTGATCTTCGACCGAACCGTCGACGCCTTCAAGAAGGGCCTGTGGTGCAAACGACTGATGGCAGCCGGCCGCGATGGCCGCGCCGAACAGCGCCTCCTTGTTCTCGAAGTGCCTGTAGATGCTGAGCTTGGATATCTTCGCCCGCTGGGCGACCTTGTCCAATGTCGTCGCCTGAAAACCCAATTCCACAAAGAGTTCGCTCGCGGCGTCGACGATCGTTTGGCCAAGCGCTTCGTTGGCGGGCCGGCCGCGCCGGCCCTGTCTGTTTTCGGTCACGACAATTCCAGTACTTGACAGTATTCTAATTCTTGCATTACGATACCATATAGTATCTGAAATGTGCAAGCCAATTGGTAGGTTCCAACTTGTCCTCCAAATCAAGTTTCCCCGCGCCGCCCGGCGATCTCGAATGCGGCGTTGTCCGGCCGGTCAACACAGTGATGGGCGACTTTCTCGTCGATGCCGAAGCCCGGCTCGCTGCCCGTCTCAAGCGCGTATCGTCTGACGATATTGCGCCGACCTAAGGCACGAGGGATCCCATGCAACGACGGACCCTGCTGAAGCTGGCCGCGCTTTCCACCATCGGCCTCGCGCGCGCTCAGGCCACCGCCAAGCCCAACGCGTCCCCCTCCATCCCCAACACGGAGCCCATCACCATGGATGACGTCATCATCATCGGCGGCAGCTTTGCCGGTCTCGCCGGCGCCCTGCAGCTCGGCCGTGCCCGCCGCAAGGTCACCGTTCTCGATACCGGCCTGCCGCGCAACCGCTTCGC
>NZ_JALBGZ010000438.1:0-5526 GCF_023006515.1 Bradyrhizobium sp. PRIMUS42 | reverse complement strand
CGCAACGGGCCTGCCGCTGCTGCGCGAAGAGCTCAATCGTGCCGGCGACGCGCGCTTCCTGCCGCGTTTTCTCCCGCTGCTCGGCGAGCTCGCCGCGTGCTGCCTGGAGGCCGGCCAAATCGAACGTGGCCTCGAAATGATCGAGGACGTCCTCGCCCGTTGCAACGACCGGCAGGAGCGCTGGTATCTGCCGGAGCTGATCCGCATCAAGGGAGAATTGATGCTCAAGAGCCCGCGGCATTCGGAGCACGCCGAGGCCCACTTTCGCGAGGCGATCGACATTGCCGTCGAGCAGGGCGCGCGCTTCTGGGAACTGCGCTGTGCCGCCAGTCTCGCGCGGTTCATGATGGCCGCAGGCCAGAGCGCGGAGGCGCTGGCCATTCTGGAGAACGTCACCGGATCGTTCGCCGAAGGATCCGAGATCGCCGACATGCGCTCGGCCCGCGAGCTGATGGCGCAGCTTAGGAACTGACCGATGTGCGCTAACGGGGAATTTCGTTAGGTTGAATCGATTGCCGCGGCTTTACTTGCCTCTCCCGCTTGCGGGAGAGGTCGGCGCGTCCGGGCGATGCGAAGCATCGTCCCGCGCGCCGGGTGAGGGCTTTCTCCTCTGGGGGATTGTCCCATTGCGGAGATACCCGACCCTCTCGCGCAAGCGGGAAAGGGCGTGCAGCTCCGTCGCGGCAACGATCAAGCCTTTTTCTTCATCAGCCTCCGACAGCAGCCGCGCGGCGCGGCAGCTTCCAGCCCGGCCGGATGAAGTGGCAGGTGTAGCCGTCCGGATAACGTTCGAGATAATCCTGATGCTCGGGCTCGGCTTCCCAGAACTCGGCTGCGGGCGCGACCTCGGTCACCACCTTGCCCGGCCAAAGGCCCGACGCCTCGACGTCGGCGATGGTGTCTTCGGCGATCCTCTTCTGCTCCTCGCTCGTCGTGAAGATCGCCGAGCGGTAGCTCGTGCCGAGATCATTACCCTGGCGATTGAGCGTGGTGGGATCGTGGATCTGGAAGAAGAACTCCAGCATGGTGCGGAAGCTGGTCCTTGCGGGGTCAAACATGATTTCGATCGCCTCAGCGTGACCTTCGTGATTGCGATAGGTCGCGTTCTTCACGTGCCCGCCGGTGTAGCCGACCCGGGTGGAGATCACGCCCGGTTGCTTGCGGATCAGGTCCTGCATGCCCCAGAAGCAGCCTCCGGCCAAAACTGCGCGCTCTGTCGTCATATCTCCGCTCCCGATTGATTGCTCGGTCCGTTCTGTGCCCCTAGCATAGGCTCTCGGCCACCCGGCCGAAAGCCATGCTATTGACGCGTATCCACCTGTGCCCCTAGGCCCGGTGGACCCGGGATGCTCACCTTAAGCCAGCTTGGCGTCGAGGGTGATCGCTGCGTTGAGCACCTTCGACACCGGGCAGTTTTTCTCTGCCTCGCCGGCGATCTTGGCAAAACCCGCATCGTCGAGGTTCGGCACCTTGGCGCGCAAGGTCAGCGCGGATTTGCTGATCTTGAAGCCTTTGCCTTCGGGCTCGAGGGTCACGGCGGCTTCGGTCGAGAGTTCGTCGGGCGTGAATCCCGCCATCTGAAGGCCGAAGGCCAGCGCCATCGTAAAGCAACCTGCATGGGCCGCTGCGATCAACTCCTCGGGATTGGTCCCCTTCTCATTCTCGAAACGCGTCTTGAACGAATAGGGCGTCTGCGCGAGTACGCCCGATTCGCTGGTCAGATGGCCAGTTCCATCGCGACCGGTACCTTTCCAGACGGCCGTTGCTTTGCGGATCATGTCAGTTCTCCCTGTCGTTTCAGTACCGGGCTCCTTACCGGAGCAAGGCGACATTGGCGTGGCGGGCGAGCAACGTTGCGGCTTCAGCTCGGCAGAGGTTGGCCGGCCTGCTCGCGCACAATGTGATCGGCGTACCATTCCGCCCAGTTCTCATCATGTCCACCGGTCCGCCGCTCATGTTCGCCATGCGCCGCCGCCGCCCGGTGGAGTGCGGCCGCCAACTCCGCCTGCGAAGCGAACGTCGTGCCGCCGCCCGCGATGCGCCCCGGCAGTCGCGTTGTCACCTCCTGGAACAGCCAGCCGTTGCCGTCGGGATCGCTGAACGATGCAAAGGAGCTGTAGCTGCCGCGGTTGGGGTCGGCGCCACTGATCCGAGTACTGCCGAACAGGTACGGCTCGTCCGGCCCGGCGTGCACGTCGCCGGCACCGTGGAATGGCATGCTGACTTCGACGCCGCGGTCGAGCAGATCCCGTCGTGCCGCCTCCAGATCGGAGACAATCAGGTACAGCCCTCGCACCGAGCCGGGTGCGGCGGCAGTCACATTGTTTCCGAAGATCACCGAGCAGGCCGAGCCAGGCGGGGTGAACTGGATCACACGCCAGTCGTCTCCCGAGGTGAAGTCCGCGTCCAGCCGCCAACCAAGGCGCGCGTAGAACGCCTTGGCGCGGTCGACATTGGACACGGGGATCACGACGACTTCGAGCTTCCAGTCGGCACTGGGCGATGTCGAGAGTTCGGGATCGGTTTCGATAGTGGTCATGTCGAGCTCCCTGATGTGAGCACGCTACTCCGGATGAGAAGGGCCGCTATGCGGCGGCGGGCGTCTGAGCGGCCTGAATTGAGAGTATCTTCAAAAGGATACCGCCGCCCGCCCGGCTCGCAAGTCCTAACACATTCTAACACGCCAAGCCGCACGCGCGCCGCCATGGTGGAGACATTGCTCGGTGGACATGGCGGGACATGGCGCTTCTAGACGATGTGATCGATGCCAGCGGCGGAATGACCCGCTGGAACAGCTTGAGCCGTTTCACGCTCCACCTTTCCATTGGCGGAACGCTGTTCGCCAACGCCGGACATGCCCGGGAATTCAAGGACGTGACCGCGGAGGGCTCGACCCGGACACAATCGCTCCGCTTCACCGGCATCACCGGAGGCGAACGCTCCGGCTCTTTTCAGCCCGACGCGATCACCATCGAGAAGCTGGATGGTGAGGTCCTGCAGACCTGGAGCAACCCCGTCCCAGCGTTTGCCGAGGCCGGCTCGCCCGCGCTTGCGGACGAGCTGCATCTCGTCTTCTTCTGCGGTGTCGCGATCTGGAGTTATCTGACGATTCCATTCCTGCTTGCTCACCCCGATGTCGTGATCGAGGAGCTGTCGCCTTGGCAGCGGAGCACCGAAACCTGGCGCCGGTTGCGAGCGCAATTTCCGCCGCACCTGGTCACGCTCGCGTCGGAGCAGATCCTCTATTTCGACCAGAGCGCCCTGCAGCGGCGCGCGGATCACGCGCTCTTCGGGATGAAGGTCGCACACTCCTCCTGGGCGCATGACAATTTCGGCGGCATCGTGGTGCCGACGCTTCGACGCATTCAGGCCATCCAACCGGACGGATCCGTGATCGCCAAGCCCGTGCTCATGGATGTCGAGATTTTCGATGCCGTCTTCGAGTAACGCCGACGGCTTCAAGTTTGGATCGGATTTGCGAGCATCGAACGACGCGCTCCTGCGGCGGGCTGTCGCACCCAAACGCAGACGCACAGAATCTAACAGATCCTCATCACCCCTAACGGGCGTCACGGCCGACCCAGCCCTATCCTCCGAACATGGAAAGCATTGGTTTGCGCGTCTGCCGGCGTCGCAAACAGGCGCAAGCCAGGAAAGGACGAGCGATGTCGAACAGTTTGCAGGCGGCGCATGCCGATGGTCCGGGCGACGCGCGGGATCCCGAGATTCTTCGCCGTACACCGGTCATCGCCCGGGACAGCCAATGCACGGGGATGGAGTTGCCGCGCGTCAGGGTCAATGCCTTGCCGAAATGGCGGCTGCGGCGCGTCGAGCAATATGTCGCCGATCATTTCGACCGCTGCATCAGCCTGTCCGAGCTCGCCAATGTCGCCGGCCTGTCCAGGATGCACTTTGCAGCACAATTCCGCGCCGCGACCGGCTACCGCCCTCGGGAATATCTGCTCCATCAGCGGACCGAGCATGCGAAGGCGCTGCTCGCAACCACAGAGCGTCCATTGGCGGAGATCGCGCTGGCCGTGGGCTTCAGCACGCAGGCGCATTTTTCGACCGTCTTCAAGCGCATCAGCGGCGAGTCTCCGGCGCGCTGGCGCCTCGCCAGCAAGGGTGAAGGGCTCGCGGTCGAAGCACCTCCGCGGCGTCGTCCTTCTGCCGATCGCGATTGGATCACCAGCGCAGCCGCGTAAGCACACGGCAACGCACCGTCGAAGGGACGCTGCGCTGCGTCCGCGGCACGCCGCTCCCTACACCGGATCGAACGCGCGGATCGGCGGCAGATTGCCGGTGAACTTCTCGACCTCGACCGCCGTCAGCTGACCGGTACAGCCCTGCGCCAGGGATGAGGTCCCGATGTCGCGGGTGAGCACGTTCGGATTGCCGTGAACGCAGAGCGGCGCCTCGTCCTCGGGATCCATCGGATCGTACCAGGCGCCGGTCGGAAGCTGCACCACGCCGGGCGCGATGCCGTCGGTGACGTGGACCGCCGCAAGGCACGCGCCGCGCTCGTTGAACAGGCGGATGATGTCGCCATCCCTAATGCCACGCGCGTTCGCGTCGACCGGGTTCATTCGCGCGACCTCGCGGCCGCGATGTTTCGCGGCAAGCGAATGTCCGCCGAAATCGAGCTGGCTGTGCAGGCGCGTCACCGGCTGGTTGGCGACGAGGAAGCATGGCGCTCCTCGCTTCGGCATGTCGGTCTTCTCCAGCCAGACCGGATGACCGGGACAATCCGCGTCGCCGTGGCCTGCGATCTTCTTCGAAAAGATCTCGATGCGGCCGCTCGGCGTCGGCAGGCCATGATTGACCGGGTCTTCGCGAAAACGACGCAGCCGGCCGCCGTCATCGGGCTGCTGCGGCACGACAAGGCTGCCGCGCGCCCAGAATTCGTCGAAGCTTGGGGCTTCCAGACCGCGCCTGGCAAGCGAGGCGCGGGTCGGCTCGTAGAGATACTCAAGCCATTGCCGCGATGTACGTCCCTCGGTGAAAGGTTCGCGAGCTCCGAGACGATCGGCGAGATCGGCGAAGATATCGTAGTCGTCGCGCGCAAGGCCGAACGGTTCGGCGACCTTATGCATGGCGACCATCAGGGGATCGTTGGTGGAATAGCCGATGTCCTCGCGTTCGAGCGTCATCGTCGCGGGCAGCACGATGTCGGCATGCCGGGCCGTGGCGGTCCAGGCCAGCTCGTGCACGACGAAGGTGTCGAGTTGCGCAAACGCCTTGCGCAGGCGGTTGATGTCCTGATGGTGATGGAAGGGATTGCCACCGGCCCAGTAGACCATGCGGATGTCCGGATAGGTCCGCGTCTCGCCATTGTAGCGATAGGTGGTGCCGGGATTGAGCAGCATGTCGGCGATGCGCGCCACCGGAATGAAATCGGCGACGCCGTTGCGGCCCTGCCCCAGCGTCGGCCCCGGCACGTCGTTGACACGGCGGCCGTAATAGCCGATCGCCCCGAGCGAATAGGCGTAGCCGCCGCCGGGAAGGCCGATCTGGCCGAGCGCTGCC
>NZ_JALBGZ010000437.1:0-5530 GCF_023006515.1 Bradyrhizobium sp. PRIMUS42 | reverse complement strand
CTCGCCGAGCAGGCAGAACGCGGCGCCGAGCGCGACGAGGCGCTCGACCAGCGTCAGCCGCGTGAACAGGAAGCCGATCGCGACCATGCCGAACAGCGCGATCGCCACCAACGCCTTCAAGGTCGCGAGCGCCACCGCACCGTAGAAGCCGAGCTTGGCCGCCATGGGATCGCCGGCCTGGAGCATCAAGGCCGGCGAATAGACGAAGATGAAGGGGATGACGTAGCCGGCGAGCGCGATGCGCATCGCTTCCCAGCCGATCTTGTCCGGGTTCTCCTTGGCGATCGGCGCCGCCGCGAGCGCCGCCAGCGCCACCGGCGGCGAGAGGTCGGCCATGATGCCGTAGTAGAACGCGAACATGTGGCTCGCGATCAGGGGCACCCCTAGCTTGGCCAGCGCCGGCGCGGCGAGCGCGGCGGTGATGATGTAGGTCGGGATGGTCGGGATGCCGGTGCCGAGCAGGATCGACAGCAGCATGGTCATGATCAGCGCCAGGAACAGGCTCTTCTCGCCGAGCCCGATCACCCAGCCGCCGAAGATGGTGCCGACGCCGGTCTGCGACATCATACCGATGATGACGCCGACGATGGCGCAGGCCATGCCGACGGTGATGGCGGATTTGGCGCTCTCGGCCAGCGCATCGCGGCACTCGCGCAGGGCCTTGAACCCGCCGCGGACGAAGGCGGTGATCACGATCAGCCCAACGACGACGCTCGCGACCGGCACGATCTGGAGGCCGTCGCGCGACAGCGCGGCGACGACGAGCGCAAGGCCGATCCAGAAGATGTAGCGGATCACATTCGAGGATGCGCCGGTCGTGATGGCGGTGCCGAGGATCAGCGTCACCGTGAGAGCGAGGCCCATGCTGCCGGCATAGAGCGGCGTAAAACCTTCGAACAGCATGTAGACCAGCGCGGCCAGCGGCAGCACGAGATACCAGCGCGTCACCAGCGCCTTCCAGGCGCTCGGGATCTCCGAGCGCTTCATGCCGACGAGACCGTGCTTGCCGGCTTCCAGATGCACCATCCAGAAAGCGGACGCGAAATAGAGGATCGCTGGAATCGCCGCCGCCTTGACGATCTCCGAATATTGCACGCCCAGCGTCTCGGCCATGATGAAGGCGACCGCGCCCATCACCGGCGGCATGATCTGTCCGCCCATCGAGGCCGTGGCCTCGACGCCGGCCGCGAACGCGCGGCGATAGCCGAACCTGATCATCAGCGGGATCGTGAACTGGCCGACGGTCACGACATTGGCGACGCCCGAGCCGGAGATCGTGCCCATCATGCCCGAGGCGAACACCGCCACTTTCGCAGGTCCCCCGCGGGTGCGGCCGAACAGGCCGAGCGAAACGTCGGTGAACAGCTGGATCATGCCGGCGCGCTCCAGGAACGAGCCAAACAGGATGAACAGGAAGATGTAGGTCGCCGAGACATAGATCGGCACGCCGTAGAAGCCTTCGGTGCCGAACGACAGATGGGTGACGATCTGGTCGAAATCATAGCCGCGATGGTTGAGCGGCGACGGCAGATACTGGCCGAAGAACCAGTAGACGAGGCACGCGCCGCACATCAGCGGCAGCGCCGCGCCCATCAGGCGCCGCGTGCCCTCGAAGATCAAAACCGCCAGCAACGTGCCGACCACGAGATCAAGTCGCGTCGGATCGCCATCGCGCGCGATCAAATCGGCGTAGAAGATCCACTGGTAGAGCCCGCAGAGAAAACCTGCGCCGCCGATCACCCAGCCGAGCGCGCGGCCGAAACTGCTCTTCGCGGTGAAGTTTGCGATCAGGCCGAAGGTGAGCAGGACGAGGAACCCGACATGGACGCCGCGCACCACCTGGCTCGGCAGATAATTGAAGGCAGCGACGTAGAGCTGGAAAGTGGCGAAGGCGATGCCGATCCAGTAGGCGAGCTGGCCCCACCAGCCCGGGCCAAAGCCTTCGGGAAAGCCGTGCTCGAAATTGTCGAACTCGACTTTGACCTTGTCGGGCGCAGCTGCGGCGCCCTCTGCCTTTTCCAGCATCTCAATCGTCCTTAGCCTGTCCGTGCCGCAATAGCATTGGCACGAGCCACTCGCGCCGTCATGCCCGGGCTTGTCCCGGGCATCCACGAGCTTTCTCGCCTGCCCATAGAACGTGGATGGCCGGGACAAGCCCGGCCATGACGCCCTGCTACGAGAGCCGACCTTACTTGATCAGCCCTTTTTCCTTGTAATAGCGGATCGCGCCGGGGTGCAACGGAACCGGGCTGCCATTGGCCGCCGCCTCGAGCTTGATCTCCTTGCCGGCCGCATGCGCGGTGGCGAGTTCCGGCAGCGACTCGTAGACCAGTTTCGTCATCTGGTAGGCGAGATCGTCCGACACTGCCGAGCTTGTCACGAGGTAGTTCACGACGGCAGCCGTCGGCACGTCCTTGTCCTGGCCCGTATAGGTATTGGCGGGAATGATCGCGGAGATGAAGGGCGGGCCGATCTTGTCGACGGTCTCCTTCGGCACCGACACCACCGTGATCGGGCTCGAGGTCGACAGGTCCTTCAGCGAGGCGACGCCGAGGCCGGCCGATTGCAGCGTCGCTGCGAGCTGGCGGTTCTTCATGAGATCGACGGACTCGGCGAACGGCAGATACTCGACCTTGCCGAGATCCTTGTAGCTCATGCCGGCGGCGCTGAGGATCGCGCGCGAATTCAGCTCCGTGCCCGACTTCGGCGCACCGACAGAGAGGCTCTTGCCCTTGAGGTCGGCCAGCGTCTTGATGCCGGATTCAGCGGTCGCGACGATCTGGATGTAGTTCGGATAGATCGCCCCGATGGTCCTGAGCTTGTCGAGCTTGGTCTTGAAGCCCGCCTCCTCCTCGCCGTCCCAGGCGGCCTTGAGCGAGTCGCCCAGCGTGAACGCCAGCTCGCCGCGGCCCTGCTGCAGCAGGATCAAATTCTCGACCGACGCCTTGGTGGCCTGCACCTGCGTCTTCACGTTCGGAATCTTGTCGCCGTAGATCTTCCCGATCGCGACCCCGAGCGGATAATAGACGCCCGAGGTGCCGCCGGTCAGCACGTTGATGAAGGATTGCGCCTGCGCGCAAGGTGCCGACGCCGCCAGAGCAAGTGCCGCGGCTGCGCCGAAAATCGTCCGTTTCATGGTTGTTGTACTCCCCAAACCGGCGGGGAAATTGGCCGGATGAGAGGGGCGGGTCAACCCATCCAAAAGGCAAAACAGGACTGCGGTAAATGGCCGTTCCGGCTCGATTTTTGCGGAACCCGGGTCGGTGCGGCGAGGTGGCGCAGCCTCACTGGAACGTCATGTCAAGGCACTTGGAGATGTCGGAGCCGAGGCCCGAGGAGATGGTGATGCAGCCGCGGATCTTCTGCGCGCTGACGTCGGCGGCCCAGATCGAATAGCCGCCGGGGCCGAAGAACGAATTGGTGTTCGGCGGCTCGGTCTCGGTCGCGTCGAAATCGTAATGGCCGTCGGTCTCGAAGATGCGCGGCTTCTTGATGCAGCCGCCGTCGGTCTGGACGTTGATGACTTCCTTGTTGTCGCGGGTCAGCGCCAGGGAGACCTGACAGCGGAAATATTCCGAGGTCTTGGTGTTGAAGAGATAAGTGTAGGACTTGCAGGTCGCCGTGTTCAGCTTGCCAGGGGCAAGGCCGCGGCTGCATGAGATGCGCTGGTTGTGGCTGAGCTGGTAATCATCGGCCCGGGCGGCCGGCGCCAGCGCCGTCAGCGACAATGCAGCAGCCCAGCAAAGTTTTGTCACACGGCGCATCCGAATCATCCCTGCCAATAATTTTGTCGAGTTGCGTTCTAGACGGAAAGCGGAACATAGTCGCGAGGGGACGAAGGGAAAATCACAAACTACTGGGCAAGACGTGATGCGCTGCGGCGCTTTCGCAAATTGACCCGGACATCCCGTTCGTGATTTGTTCAAATCCGGAATGTCCCGACCGTGGGAGGATGGGAATGACGGCATTTTCAATCAAGCCATTTGCAATTGCAGTCGCGCTCGGCGCCTTTGCCGCGCCCGCATCGGCGCAAGTCCCGGCAACGCCGTGGGAGCTCAAGGCCGATACGGGCTACGCCTATGACAAGGAAGGCAAGACCTTTTCCTACAAGATGGGCACCAGCAACGCCGGCGAATTGCTCAAGGGCGCCAAGAAAGTGCCGAAGGGCACGCTGTTCTTCATCGGCCACAACGGCCAGCTCTACATGCGCAGCGGCCCGTATCTGGAAGGCGACGGCAAGTTCAAGTTCGGGCCGGATCAGTAGGGGACGCGCACCTCGCCACGACGACGCTGCCGTAGGGTGGGCAAAGGCGCGTTAGCGCCGTGCCCACCATCCATCAGCGCATTCCGATCGAGAATGGTGGGCACGCTTCGCTTTGCCCACCCTACGACAGCGCTCTTAAAACGCCCCTGCCAGCTCCCTTGCGCCGGCTTTGCTGCTGTTCGAGTCCATCCGCTCATCCGTCACCGCGAGCAGCTTGGCCACCGTGTTGTGACGGATCGCGACCGGGTTGCGCTCGTAGCCGCCGCGCTGGAAGAAGTTCGAGGTCGGCACCTGCTCGCGCATCGCCTGCGGCATCGTCACCATGTCGAGGCCGGTGCCGTCGCCGGTGAGGTTCATCATCTCGAGCTCGGCCGCGGTGAGCGGACGGCTGTAGCCCTTGGCGCGGGCGAACAGCACCGAGGTCAGCAGCTTATGCGTCTGCAGCATCGGACCGACATCGATGTCGATCACCATCGCATGCATGGCCCAGCCCTGCGCGGTGTTGCCGATCTTCTCATGCTCCGACCAAGTGTCGGGCACCGACTTCGCATGCGCCACCATTTTCTTCAGCACGACGAGCTTGTGCTCGAGCGCCTGCCGCGCCGGCCCGGACGTGCGCGACACCTTCTCGGAGAGCGCACGAATGAGTTCGTGGCCCTGCTCGGCCAGCAGCTCGACGCTGTTGGTGGTCAGGAGCTGGTTGTAGCCCATCGCGGTCGAGATCGCGCGCTTGCCGCCATGCTCTATACCCGCCTGCACGTCGTGACTGCCGGTGCCGCCGGTCTCGAACGCATAGACCCGCACCGCCTGCTCGCGCGTCAGCCCGGAGGCGAGCGCGTAGCGCGCATAGGCGCGCTTGAACTCGACCTCGCTTGAGGGGCGCTGCGGCGTGAACTGGTAGAGCTCCTGCGCCGCGCGCAGGAAATCGGCAACAACCGGGATCGGCTTTTTGACGGGACGGTCCGGCGTTTCCTCAGGTTCCGGATTCACCGGCTTCTTCGGCCCGGCATAGAGCGGCGGATGCTCCAGCACGTAATCATCGAGCGTCACCTGCTGCCCGCTGCGCCGCTTGGCGTTGCGGCCTTTCCGCTTCTCGGAGATCTGGCTCCAATAGGCGCCGGCCTCGGCGTCGAAAGCGGCACGCGCCGCCTGATATTCCGCGAGCTTGCGGCGATATTCGAGCACGGCCGGCGAGGCGCCACCTTGCGCAAAAAACTGCGACAGCAACTGAGCGTTGGCATCGCGGACTGCGGGCGGCAGCGCGTC
>NZ_JALBGZ010000436.1:0-5550 GCF_023006515.1 Bradyrhizobium sp. PRIMUS42 | reverse complement strand
CGACGATCTTGTAGCAGATGTCCATCGCGAACCCGACGGGCTTCTGGTTGTCATCGAGATAGGAGAACGGGATCGAGGAGTCGCGAAAGCCCAGCGTGATGGCGCCGGTGTACTTGATGTTCTTCAGCGTTCCCGTGAGTTCCTGGGCCATCGCCGGCCCGGCGGACAACGCGCCAGCAAGCAGACAGAAGCTGATCCGACGGTATTTCACGAAATTCTCCCTCTTTTGGTTATTGACTGACGATACTTCAGCGACTCGATCTCGAAGGCCTGGCAGGCGATTTGACCGGTCCTTTCGCAGCCTGCCCCGCACGCCCGTCTGCGGCATGGACCGCATTATTCCTGCACAACTCGGACCAAAAGAGATTTAGCGAGCGCTGGCTATTCGTCCGGTCCTTGAATGCGACTAAAGATAGCGGCAACGCCCATTTGTTGCCCCCGATGGCCGCCAATCCCTTGTGGCCATGCGCCGCGGCGGTGCCTTCCGTAAGCCAGGCGACGCCGCGGCCGGCCAGCGCCATCTCGCATAGCACATCGGACATGTCGCTTTCGATCACCCGCTGGCCGGCGATCGGGGCATTCTCCAGGATGAGATCGACCAGGCGCGCGAAATAGACACCGGGCGAATACATCAGCAGCGGCACCGGATGCGACGCCTTGCCCGGCAGCGATATGCCTCCCTTGGCGGCCAGCGCCTCGCTGACATAGGGCCGCAAATACTCGGTGCCGAGGCTCACGCGCTCGTAGCGGTCCGGATCGAGATGGATCGGCTGCTGAGCGTGGTGATAGCAGATCATCAGGTCCGCGTTGCCCGACACCAGCGAGGTGACAAGATCATGGATGTTGCCGACCACGACCGAACAGCTCATGCGCCGCTCGGCGGACCAGGCTTGCCACCACTGCGGCAGCTGCGCCGTCGCCATGGCGAACGGCAGTGCGATCCTGATGTGCTCATGCGAGCGCAGCGGCTTGCCGCCAAGCTCGTCGCGGCTGTCTAGCATCTGCCGCAGCAATTCGCCGGCATGCTCGCGAAAGCGCTCGCCTTGCGGCGTCAATTGCGTCGGATAGACGCTGCGATCGATCAGATCGAAGCCGAGCCAGGCCTCCAGCGACTTGATGCGGCGGCTGAACGCCGCCTGCGACGTGTTGCGCCGCTCGGCCGCACGGGTGAAGTTGCCGGTCTCGGCCACCATCAGAAAATCCTGCAGCCAGCGCAGTTCCATCACGCGACCTGTCTTGATGCCGGACGCTGCGGCAGGTTCCCCGCGATACCCTGCTCCCGACGGCGCGGGACGGCGTGCGTCGACCGGCATTGCTTGCTGCCACGGTATTGGTTGCCCCATGGCGCGCAACCTAGCGAAGCGGCATATGGCCCGACCAATGCAAGCTTTGCATCAGGGCCTTCCGGCGCCGATTCCCGCCCAATTTCCTTCAAATCCCAGCCTTTCATGCGCCGATCCGCATTCGCCCGATGCCGCCCGACCGCTCCAGCGTGCTACGGCGGGGCCCATCATGCAAGTTTTGCATGATGCAGACATGGCATCGCCGGCGGCGATCACGCCGCCCTAGGTTGGCGGCCGCAACGCCACTCCTCGTCCCGATCGGCTCTGTTGCCGCATCGGGCGACAGTCCAGAATGAGTCCTTACATGAAAATCTGTGTGCTCGGCGCCGGCGTCATCGGACTGACGACGGCATGGTGCCTCAGCGAGGCCGGACATGACGTGATCATCGTCGACCGCCATGCCGAGACCGGCGCCGACGCCAGCGCCGCCAACGGCGGCCAGCTGTCCTATGCCTTCGTGACCCCGCTGGCATCGCCTGCGACACTGTTGAAGCTGCCCTCGCTGCTGGTCGCCAGAGACTCGCCGATGCGTATTCGCCCCGGCCTCGATCCGCATCTGATATCCTGGGGCGTTCGCTTCCTGCTCGCCTGCCGCTCGGCCGCCGTGCGCGACACCGTTGCCGCGCAGCTCGCGCTTGCCGCCATCAGCCGGGACGAATTGACGCGCCTGTCGCAGACGCTCGATCTCGCGTTTGGATTGCGAACCGCCGGCAAGCTGGTGCTGTTCCGTTCGCCCAGCGAATTCGACGCCGCGCGAAGCGCCGTCACCGGCAAGGCCGGCGCTGATAATGCGCAGCAGGTGCTCACGCCGGCCGAGTGCCTCGCACTGGAGCCCGCGCTCAAGCTCGGAGCACGCGAACTCGCCGGCGGCATTTTCACCGCCTCCGAACAGGTCGGCGATTGCGCCGCGTTCTGCGCCGCGCTTGCCGACCGGCTGACACAGCGAAACAATGTCGAGTGGCTGCTCGACACGCCTGTGACCGGACCGGTCCGGTCCGGCGGCCGTCTTGTTGGCGTGGACACCGTTAAGGGACGCGTGCAAGCCGACCGCTTCGTTCTCTGCATGGGAGCATCCTCGAGCGCCTTTGCAAGAGCTTGCGGATTCTACCTGCCGATCTACCCGGTCAAGGGCTACAGCATCACGCTGCAGCCCGCGGGCGAAGTCAGCGCGCTTCGCCACAGCGTCACCGACTTCGAACGCAAGCTGGTGTTCGCGCCGCTCGCGCGCGACGAAGGCACGGCGATCCGGGTTGCCGGGATCGCCGATCTCGACGGCA
The DNA here is from genome assembly GCF_023006515.1 of Bradyrhizobium sp. PRIMUS42. NCBI lineage: Bacteria > Pseudomonadati > Pseudomonadota > Alphaproteobacteria > Hyphomicrobiales > Nitrobacteraceae > Bradyrhizobium > Bradyrhizobium sp. PRIMUS42. Next base: position 2,930 of record NZ_JALBGZ010000436.1, on the reverse strand, counting down.
ACGATGCAAGCCTCGATCCGGGCCGTCTCGACATCCTGCGCCGCGCGGCGGCGAAAATGCTGGGGATGGCGACTGACGGCGACGTCGAGCCATGGTGCGGTCTACGCCCAATGACGCCCGATAGCCGGCCGATCATCGGGTGGTCGCCGCTCTCCGGGCTGTTCATCAATTCGGGCCACGGCATGCTCGGCTGGACGCTGGCCTGCGGCAGCGCCCGCCTCACCGCTGACCTGATCGACGGCAGGCCGGCGGCGATTGAAGCCGGCGCGTTTGCGGTGCGGCGCGCGGCGTGACGGTTCTGTCAGGTACGTTTCCCTTTCTCGCCGAGATCCCAGAACAAGGTCCGCCATAAGCGCAAGGGTCGGCTTTGTTGGCGAGGAAGAGCTTTTTGGGTGCCCGGGAGATGCGCCTCCAATGCAAAGCTTGCATTGGATGGCCGGGAGAACGCGAACTAGCCTGCTGCTCGCATGACGGAGACTTTTCAGATGAAATGCCTGCCTGCCCTTCTTGCCGCCATTTGCTTTGGTCTCGTCCCGACTGCCCCTGCCATCGCCGCCGGCACGGCCGATCTCCTCATCAGCGGAGGAACGATCTACACCGGCGCCGACGAGGCTCCGTTCGTCGGCGACGTCGCGGTGAGCGGCGACAGGATCGTCTATGTCGGCCCGCATGCCGGCGCGCCGGCGGCAAAGGCCAGCATCGACGCACAGGGCATGATCGTCGCGCCCGGGTTCATCGACGTCCACACCCATCCCGAAAGCTATATCCGATCGGGCGATGCGGCCAAGCGGCTGAACGCGCCATGGCTGATGCAGGGCGTTTCGACCATCTTCATCGGCGTCGACGGCAGGGGTACGCCCAACGTCGCGGCCGATCAGGCCGAGCTCGAGGCGCAAAAGGTCGGCACCAACATCGTCAGCTATGTCGGGTTCGGTGCGGTCCGCGAGGCGGTGCTGGGCCATGATGCCCGCGCGCCTTCGCCTGATGAACTGGAACGCATGAAGGCGCTGGTTGCCAAAGCGATGTGCGAAGGCGCCATCGGCCTTTCCGCCGGGCTGTTCTACGCTCCGCAGAGTTTTGCCAGGACCGAGGAAGTGGTGGCGGTGGCGAAGGAAGCCGCGCGCCGCGGCGGCATCTACGACACCCACCAGCGCGACGAGAGCTCGTATTCCATTGGTCTGATGAACTCCGCGAAGGAGGTGCTCCAGATTGGCCGTGAGGCGGAGATACCGGTGCATTTTGCGCATCTGAAGGCGCTCGGCGTCGACCTGCAGGGCCAAGTGCCGGAAGTGATCCGCCTGATCGAGGCGGCGCGCGCGGCGGGCCAGAAGGTGACGGCGGATCAATATCCGTGGCTGGCGTCGAGCACGAGCCTCGATGCGGCGCTGGTGCCGCGCTGGGCGGTCGATGGCGGCTATGCGGCGATGATCAAACGTTTCGATGATGCGGCACAGATGGCGAAAATCCGCGACGAGATGATGGAGAATTTGCGACGCCGCGGCGGCGCGGACTCGATCCTGCTGACCAGCGTCGATCGGGAATGGACGGGAAAGCGGCTGTCAGAAATGGCCGAGGCGTGGAAGGTCGAGCCGGTCGACGCCGCGGTGCGCATCCTGCGCGCCAACCCGCGCGACTCGATCGCTTCCTTCAACATGATCGACAGCGATGTCGACCTCGTGATGAAGCAGCCATGGGTCGTCACCGGCTCCGACGGCACCGACGGCCATCCCCGGCAATTCGCCACCTTTCCGCGCAAATACGCCGTCTACGTCAGGGAGCGCAAGGTCATCGATTTGAAGACGTTCATCCGGCAGTCCACCGGGCTGTCGGCCGACATCTTCAAGCTCGACCGCCGCGGCTATCTGCGGCCGGACTATTTCGCCGATGTCGTGGTGTTCGACCCGGCCCGCTACGCGCCGAAGGCGGACTATGTGCGCCCGCGCGAGCTGACCGTCGGCGTGCACACGCTATTGGTCAACGGCGCGCCGACGATACAGGACGGCCAACTGACGACGGCGGCCAGCGGCCGCGCGCTCAAGCGCACGCCGGCGCCGGGGACTTGTCCGTAGAGATCGCCCGAGGGCCTTTCAAATGACGACCTGATTATGAACGTTGTATCAAAGGAGCGCGCCCCAACAGAGGTACCGGTCGCTGCGCGCCACCCCTGATCATCACCGAGGAACAGATCGCCGATATCTTTGCTGCCATCGGCCGTGCATTGAACAGCAATCAGCTGACGGCCTCTCAAAGTGCCGCCACCGTTGCAAGGCCGTGCTCCGCGGCCTCGAGCGCAGCGGCGATGTCGGTCTCGGTATGAACGGCGCAGAGGAACATGTTGTGCTTGGGATGGAAGTAGGCTCCCCTTGCAAGCATCCCGCTGCAGAAGGCTGAACCCTTCCGGTAGTCCGGGTCTCCTTCAAATAAAAGGGTCGAGTGCCGGCGGCCCTCGGCAGCAGCTCCGGCAGTACGAAGAACCACAGGAACAGCTGCACCAGCAGCGGCATGTTGCAGAAGAATTCGACGTAACAGAAGCCGAACCAGTTGGCGCCTTTCGACAGCAGCGTGCGCATCACCCCGACGATCAAGCCCGTGATGAGCGCCCCGCGCGAACGCGCCAGTCTTGGTTGTGCCGGCGCCCATGCAAATGTCCGGCCACCCCTGTGTCAAGAGTGGCCGGACATGATCCCGATCGAAAGATCGAGGCTGTATCTTACTTGTAGTCGTCCGGATTGGGCGAATCCGTCGGCTTGGCGAACTCGTTCTTCAGCTCGGCCGAGATCGGGGTGTTGAGGTTCAGCCCCTTCGGCGGGATCTTTTGGGTGAACCACTTGTCGTAGATCTTCTGCGCCTCGCCGGAGGTGTAGAGCGCCGCGGTCGCGGCATCGACGACCTTCTTGAAGGCGGCGTCGTCCTTGCGCAGCATGATGCCG